>CAKSEF010000106.1 GCA_934446465.1 uncultured Oscillospiraceae bacterium | reverse complement strand
TGCAATGCGGAACAGAAGGCGACATATGCGGCAAAGGATGAGGAACTCGGAGAGAGATATTTTGAAGCGGGGAACTATAGCGAGATTCAGTATGTTATGAACAAGGTTCGGGAGAAGGAAATGATAGATACGACTAATATAGAGGACGGAAGCGTGTGTTTCAAAATACCTCTGGTAAAGCCCGATATGGTGGTTCCCGTAATCGAGGTTATTCTTAAATAGTTCGTAAATTGCGGCGGCACCGCCTCAGCGGAGCTGTAATGTGATCTTCTTTCTGTATTCACGCGGAGACGAGCCATAGAACTTTGTAAACACCCGCGAAAAGTAGAACTGATCGCAGAATCCGAAGAAATCGCTGACATCCTTGACAGACATGTCGGTCAGCCGTAATTTCAGCTCGGCTTCGGTCAGTATGCGGTCGGATATGTACTTGCCGATGGGAACACCGACCTCTTTTTTGAACCTGCTAATTATAAAGCTCGGCGAAAAGAACAGGTCGCGGGAAATGCGGGAAACGCTAAGCCCCGAGCTCAGATTGTTTTCTATGTAAGCAATGATTTTTTTGACATCGGGGCTGTATTCAGTAAACTCCTCCGAGCCGATGCCCGCGAGGGCAGCGCCCTCGGCGACGATATTCCACAGAATTTCCTTGACGGATGCGGCCGAGCAGAAAGAGCTCTGTCCAAAGCATTCGGAGAGACTTTTAATCGCTTTGTGCTTGTCCTTAAGGACAATGAACTTCCTGACACCGTGGAACAAATCGTAGTTGTTTGGGCTGGGGAGCGTGATGTAAAAATAGATTTTTTCAACTCGGTCATCGCAGTTATAGGAAAAATTGATCCCCGCGGGGACGATGCAGATGATACCGGGTGTGAGGTCGGCTTTGTGTCCACGGCAGCTGACGGTGCTCTTTCCGTTGGTTATACAGTAGATGCGGGAGAAATGGCTCATAGCATTTTGACGGTTACAGTCCGTCCCGAGAACTGCTTTGGCACATTCGAGAATATTCATATTTAATCTGTTTATCTGGCGCATAAGGTCAAGGTTTGGACATATTGTCATATCAAATTCTCCATATTTTCGAGCAGATTATTCATTGCTTATCCTTTATTATATGCTATAATTAATAAAAAAGCAATATTTTATTAAAGAATACGGAAGTGTGTTTGAAAGTGGATAAATTCTTAGAGGAGGGTACGAAAATGTTTAGGAAAGTAACGGAAATTATTTTGACGGCGGCATTGCTCATGGGACTTTGCGCATTCTCCGTCTCGGCGGAGGACGGGAAGTATTCGGGCGTATCGGTTGTGTATCAGGTAATAGGTGTTTTCACCAATAGAAGAGAGGCAAAGACAATCGGATACGGAGATACGAACGGTTTTTGGAGGTACGACTCCGAGGGGGGAAACTATACGCCGTTCGTAAACAACGATTACGGTTTTTATGCCTATAACTGGATTGCCATAAGGAGTATAATATAAGAACATTTAATATAATTTTAACAAAATAAGGAGGACTTATTAATGAAGAAGTTTACGTCTG
>CAKSEF010000105.1 GCA_934446465.1 uncultured Oscillospiraceae bacterium | reverse complement strand
GCGCCCGACTTTGATTCCGTTTCGGACTATGCAAAGGAAGCCGTAAAGGCACTTATGGCAAACGGTCTTGTAAACGGTAAGAACGGGTACATTGACCCGAAGGCGAATACAACCCGCGCCGAGGTTGCGGTACTTCTCAAGAGAATACTTGATTTCACGGCAAAAAAATAATCAAAAAACAGTCGGGCAATCGCCCGACTGTTTTGTAAGGAAAACAAAAAGCCTTGTAACTTCAAAGTTACAAGGCTTTTGTGGAGCTGTTAACCGGACTCGAACCGGTGACCTCTTCCTTACCAAGGAAGTGCTCTACCTCCTGAGCTATAACAGCAAATGGCGACCCGGATGGGGCTCGAACCCACGACCTCTAGCGTGACAGGCTAGCGTTCTAACCAACTGAACTACCGGGCCAGGCGCTTATCACGCAAATATTATTATAACTATAAAGTAGGATTATGTCAAGAATGATTTTCTCCGTCTGGAAGCGGTGTTTAAGATATCACTTTATTGTTGCGCAATTTGAGTAAATATGTTATACTTTAAATAATAGTTTAGCGTGAAAATGGCCTTCGCGCGGACGGGTGCGCAGGCATTGTTGAGAGAAGGACAGTTATATGTTTAATCCTGATAAAAGTTCAGAAAAATTTGAGAATAAAGTGTGGCTTTCTTCGCCTACTATGTATCCCGACTCTATGCGTTATGTAATGGAAGCTTATGAAACCAACTGGATGTCCACAGTCGGCGCAAACATTAACGAAGCAGAAAAGAGCATCTGCGAAAAAGTAGGGTGCAAATATGCCGTTGCGCTGTCTGCCGGTACGGCGGCGTTGCATTTGGCAATGAAGCTTGCGGGAGAAAAAATATACGGAAAGCCGTCTCCGGGGACAGGTGCGTTATGTAACCGCCGTGTTGCGTCGAGTGATATGACGTTTGATGCTACGGTTAACCCCATTGTGTATGAGGGCGGTATTCCCGTGTTTATCGATACCGAATACGATACGTGGAACATGGACCCTGTTGCTTTGGAAAAGGCGTTCGAGCTTTACCCCGATATAAAAGTTGTTGTCGTGGCACACCTCTACGGCACACCCGGAAAAATTGATGATATACGCGAAATATGCAATCGGCACGGCGCGGTAATCATTGAAGATGCGGCTGAATCATTGGGCGCATCGTATAAGGGTGTGCAGACAGGTGTGTTTGGCACATATAATGCCATTTCTTTCAACGGAAATAAGATAATTACAGGCTCGTCGGGCGGAATGCTTCTGACTGACAGTAAGGAAGCCGCCGAAAAAGTGCGCAAGTGGTCAACTCAGTCGCGGGAGCGCGCTGCATGGTATCAGCATGAGGAACTCGGCTACAATTACCGAATGAGCAATGTTATCGCGGGAGTCGTACGGAATCAGATACCGCATCTTAAAGAGCACATTGCACAGAAAAAAGCAATTTATATGCGCTATAAAGAGGGGCTCAAGGGACTTCCCGTTCAGATGAATCCGTACGATGAACAAAACAGCGAGCCGAACTTTTGGTTAAGCTGCATGATTATCGATAAGGACGCCATGTGCAGGCAGGTCAGAGGCGAGCAGGAAGCTCTTTACATATCGGAGCACGGCAAGAGCTGTCCGACCGAAATTTTAGATGCCATTGCAAGCATTAACGCCGAGGGACGTCCGATTTGGAA
>CAKSEF010000104.1 GCA_934446465.1 uncultured Oscillospiraceae bacterium | reverse complement strand
GTTTCCGCAGTACAAGAAAAAATCGCAAGTAGGGCAGCGTTGTTGTCTTAGATTGTTTTGGTGCAATTCCAGTTTGTCAACTTGCCCTTTGAGAGAAGAAAAATCCCTTTCTCAAAGGGCTTTTCTGCTATATGCCTGCTCATATATCAATCCGCAATTGACTTAGCCACAGAAAACGGCTATAATTAAAAATGGCTGATTTCAGAAATTACAGTTCCTATAGGGATTGCCCGTTTTCTGAAACAGCGGGCAAACAAACCATCCTTTGAGGAGAAAAACTGTAGTGATAGTGAAATTTTATGACAGGATAGATGATAGCTTACTGAAATTTGCGGTTGTTATCGCAAAGACGGATAACAAGTGGGTGTTCTGTAAGCACAAAGAAAGGGATACCTTTGAATTACCGGGTGGGCACAGGGAACACGATGAACTGATTCTTGATACAGCTAAAAGAGAACTGTACGAAGAAACAGGTGCAATAGAATTTACAATAAAACCCGTTTGTGTATATTCGGTTACCGGTACAAACAGAGTAAACCGTACCGGCGAAGAAACATTCGGAATGTTGTATTTTGCTGTAATAACCGGGTTTGAAAAGGATTTACACAGTGAGATTGAGAAGATACTTATACTTGATGAACTTCCGACAGAATGGACATATCCGTTAATTCAACCTGAACTTATAAAAGAGGCAGAGCGCAGAGGATATATAAAGCCTTTAAGAAAATTTAAGCAGGAGGACTTCCAATGAACGATAATTTTACTGTCAGAAAAGCGACCGAAAACGACATAAGTCTTATAGAAAACCTGATAAAAGGTCTTGCCGCATACGAAAAAAGACCGCAGGATATGACAGGTACTAAAGAGAATTTACATTATTGGCTGTTTGAAAAGAACATAGCGACAGCGCTTATCGCCGAACAAAGCGGCGAGCCGGTCGGATATGCTATTTATTACCCCGTATTCGCCTCGTTTGCGGCAAATTCAGGAGTGCATCTTGAAGATCTGTTCTTAATGCCGGAAAAACGCAGGAACGGACTTGGCACAAAGTTCTTTTCTGAAGTAGAGAAATTTGTAAAGCAGGACGGATTTTCATATATAGAGTGGAGCTGCCTTGACTGGAACGAGCCTGCGATCAATTTTTATAATAAGATCGGTGCAGAAGAGGAACACGGAAGAAGATATTTTTCATATATCTGCGAATAAATATTAACCCATTGAGAACGAATTTTTCAATGGGCTATTTATTTCTTATACCGCGTAAAACAGCTTGAGATTATAAGAGCAGGATACAATAATGAACTGTATCGGAAAAACCGACACGGCTCAGTTTTGTGTTGATTTGCCCGATCGCCCGCAGATAACGAAAGCAACGCATTCCCGAGCCGGATAGTGTTAAGCACAGCAGGTGCGGCTGTCCGTTTCGGTTTACCCGGTGTAAGCCGTATAAAAACGATATCCGCACCGCAAAATAAGTATAAATAACAGCGTATTAAAAACAGAAACTCAGCTTTTACTTGAAATTTTATGAAAATGTGCTAAAATATAATCATACAGAATTGCATGATACGAACAGGTCTCACTGTCGGTATAATGCACCAGAAAGTAAAACTCCGGAGGGTAAAATGTCTGAGGTAACTAAAAGGGCACTCGAGCAGTCGCTTAAAAATCTTCTTCTGAAAAAACC
>CAKSEF010000103.1 GCA_934446465.1 uncultured Oscillospiraceae bacterium | reverse complement strand
AATAGATTTCCGGGAGAAGTAAACCGTCTTTCCCGACGGGCATGATCTTTGTCGTGACACTGCTCCAATCTTCCTCCGCTGTTATGTCCGTGATATTCTTTCCGTATGCAACGACAACGCCGTTATCCGCTCCGATGTTACTCTTTACGGAAATGCTGTAATTATCGCGTACCAAATGACCGCCCCAACGGTTTATAACCTCGCTGATTGCTTCAAGAAACGACTTCCTCACGCACCTATATGACCCGATTTTAGAAATGTTCGAGAAAGTCGTGAACGGTGTCGGCGTTTCACACCCCGTGTTCAGATGGTCGAGCGCGTCGTTGCAATTCTTGTCAACAACATAACTGTCCGGAATCAGGTATTTCACCGCGTCAAAATATACGTGTTTACAGCGGCAAGTGATACGGTCTTTCTTTTTATAGGGGTTATAAACGCGGAAGTTCTGCGCGCCACCCCAAGCGGCGGGAACATCGGCGCGGATGATATTATCGTTTACAATCCATTCCGCGTCTTTGATTGACACTTCCAAATCAAGGTAATAGTCGCCGTTATCCTCTTTGTATATCACTGCTTTCAGCGGTTGCAGAACCTTGTCTCCGTTGCTTGAAAATGTCGTGTCGCTTGCTTGAAATACCTTTATCATAATATCACCGCCTTACGCAGTGCGCTTCCACATGTAGCATGTGATATAGGGCTGTAGGTTCGACGCGGAAGAAACGCCAGCTGCGCCAGTTTTCAATCCTTTATTCGTGTCGCTCCTATTGTCGTCCCTACTTATAGTGATTACATACCCGCCGCCCTGCGCTCCTTGCGCTTTTGGAGTGAGAGAGGAAGAGTTCCCGCCGTCGTATGCGTCAACACCAAATGCACCATCGAACGCCATAACAGCGTCGTGTGTGTGATACGGCAAAGTAGCAGTTTCCGACCCGCCCGTCTTTTCCGCTGTTTTGAATTTTGTTGTTGTTTCGTCAACCCCGACAGGCACACGCCCAGCGCCCCATGCAACCCATGTTCCGCCGAGATATGTTGACGGGTTTTTATTCTCCGTCGTAAGTTTTATTGAACCTACCGGATAAATCATTTCGAGAAGCGCGTCGGCAAGTTCTTTGTAAGATCCACTCTTCGCTTTGACATTGTCCGCATTCGCGGCTGTGTCTGCGTGTTCCGCGTTCTTGACCTTTTTCGTGCCGTCAAGAATCTGTGAAATGTTGCTATTTGCCGTTTCTGCTTCCCCGGCTACCTCGTTTACCGCCGCTACGATTGTCGCCTTTGCTGTTGTTTTCAAGTCGGAAAGCGAGCCGATTTGCGCCGTTGCCACGGGGTCAACTTCTGTTTCTACATATTGACTTTGTGCGCCCGTTTCAAACGTTGCCGCATAGACTTGCGCGACTGCCGCTGTATCGCCCTGTATTGCGGGGTTTAAGTACCCCGTTTCGGTTTCGGACAAAATCAATTCGCCCAAAATGAAAGTTTTTTGAGCGTTCCCGATAGTGCCTTTAACGTCGAATAAGTACCGAACGCCGACTTCCATAAACTTCGTGTCTGCTCCGTCAATTTGCACTTTGTACGAAAGCTGATTTTTGTAAAGTCGGCTATCTGCGAGAGAAATCCCTGCGCCGAGTTTTTTCTGCAACACAGGTTCTTCGTCGGGGTTTTCCTTCACCGTGAAATACGCATTGTCGAGAATCTTTGAAATTTTGTTGATTGTCA
>CAKSEF010000102.1 GCA_934446465.1 uncultured Oscillospiraceae bacterium | reverse complement strand
AGTTCAAGGTAAAAAGGTGAGTAATCCTGTCGGATTGCGAATCTTTTTGCCGAAGAAATTCGCAAAAAAAGATGTTTCGCAGGGCAATACTGCCTTGCCGGGCGGCGGCTAAATTGTGTCCCCGTTTTTTATTACTTTTTATAGATAAACGATGCTATTTTTTCACCTTTCGGGAGGTTTAGCACATCCTCTTTTGTTATACCGCCGGTTTTGAACATCATAAAGGCGTATACCGCAACTCCGACTGCTATTGCCGCAAATGTCGAAATTAAATTCCCGAATTTGATAGACGCAAGCTTATATATCAGAAGAACTGCCACACCCATAACCGCACTCGATACCATCGGTCTCAGATATGTCTCCGCAAGCGGCGGTTTAAACCCGACTATTCTTGCAAGGCAAATCATATTGAGAACGAATATCACGACATAACAGGCAACCGTTCCTATCGACGCACCCATAAGTTCTATTCCCGGCACGGCTATGAGAAAATAGTTTAAGGCAATCTTCACTGCCGCACCCGCGAGCATTGTGAGGACCGGTATTCCCGCATATCCGAGCGCCTGCATAGCAGTTGACGTAAGCGATGATGCACACAGGAAAAACGACGCAATTCCGAGTATCGCCAAAACAGGCGCTGCTGTTTCTATTCCCGTTTCAGAGGAATAGAGAACCGACAAAATCGGATTTGCAAGTGCCGTTATCCCAACGGCGGCGGGGAGCGTGAAAATTATGACTATGCGCAGTGCTGAGAGAAGCGTTTTATTGAGCGTTTTCATATCGCGCACGGCATAAGCCGATGAGATTGCGGGCGTTACGCTCGTATTCAGCGATATGATAACGGACGGAATCATATTAAATATCGGGAGCGCCATGCTTTCATATATTCCGTAGAGCGAAGTCGTAGTCTTGGACTCATATCCGAGGGACGCAAGGCGGTTTGTTATGAGGAACATATCGACAAAGCTTGTTACATTCATGACGAGCGAGCCGATTGTTACGGGGATTGCTATGAGCAGGAGCGCGCCGATGAGCTCCGAATCCTTTCTGCTCTCCTGCGTTCCGCCGAGTACCTCTCCGCGCGTTCTCTTGTTTCGCAGATAGACGGCGAGCATGAACCCTGCCGAAAGAACCGTGCCTATTGTAACACCCGAAATAGCACCCACGGAGACATACTTTTCCGCAAATCCGCCGCGAAGCAAAATCCACGCGAAGGCAAGTCCGAAGCAAAGGCGGGACGCCGCCTCGATTATCTGGGAAACACCTGTGGGAACCATGTTTTTATGGCCTTGGAAGTAACCGCGGAACGCCGCCGTAACGGCCATGAAGAAAACAGCGGGCGAAAGTGCCTTTATGCTTGCAGCGGCATTTATGTCGTTTGTACTCAGCGCAAGATTATCGCAGAAGAAAAACAGGAGAATCGCGCCGATAAGACCTATTGCAGAGCAGATGTACATTGCGTTTCTGAATATATTCTTTGTTTCGACACCTCTGCCGAGCGCACGGCTTTCCGAGACCATTTTCGATATGGCAATCGGGATTCCCGCTGTTGCTATTGTGAGAAAAATCGAGTAATACCGGTATGCGACACTGTACAAACCCATCGAATAATCGCCGACAAGATTTGTGAGCGGTATTCTGAATACAGCGCCGATGACCTTGACCAGGATACTTGACACGGCAAGTATAATCGCGCCCTTAACAAATGAATCTTCTTTACGTTCGGACAAATCAAATCACCTCAAGCTATTTTCAGGAGCATAACTATCTGAACGGTATCGCCGTCCTGCTCACGATGGTCTTCAAAGAAACCGTACTTTTTATAAAAATCGCATGCCGCGGTATTTTTCTGCGAAACACGAATACTCAAAAACTTTTTTCCCTCCCCGGCATAATTGCTCATGGCATGACC
>CAKSEF010000101.1 GCA_934446465.1 uncultured Oscillospiraceae bacterium | reverse complement strand
AAAAGAGACCAAATATTTAAGGTCTGCAATATATCCGACGAGGTTCTCGTCGGATATATTTGTCATTTTCCGGCGTGACAGAGGTTTTTACGCTTTGTGGAATATTGGCAGAAATTTTAATTGTGCATAATAACAAATGATGACACGGATTTGTATGATTACTCATTTCAAAGTCTTACCGCGTACGTTATTATACAGGTTAAGCCCCGTCCCATAGAAATGAAAAGGACTATGCCGAAAAGCTTGGTTTATGACGGATACGAGAAAATCGTCGAACCGAGCATTACAAATGTTCTCAGCGGTGATGTCGTGAATCTTCAAACAGAGGGCGAATTGCGTCCGATAACCGCTGGTACATATACAGTACATGTCGTATCTATTGTTAACAAAAACTATACGCTCGAAGGAGGTACGAACCTCCAAAAGCAGTTTACAATCGCGGCGAAAACGTTAGATGCAGACAATATAACCGCAATCGCAGACTTAATATATGCAAAAAAGGAAATTAAGTCGGTTATAGAGGTTAAAGACAGAGACACGATTCTTACGCTATGTACGGATTATAAAGCAGCGTATGAAAATAATATAAATACCGGAACTGCAAAGGTTAATGTGGAATTTATCGGGAATTATCAGGGAATTGCCGTAAAAGAATTTACAATGCTCCCCAAAACGATAGACAAGGAAATACCGCTTTCCGCACCTGTCAAGAAAACTGCACCGCAGACAGAAGTAATAAATAATGGAGTCTGCTATTTAAGCAGACTCCATTCATCTTTTCTTATTGCATATACAACTGTTGTCTCGCCCTCGGAATCGATATATTCCTCGACTTTTTTCATTCCGTTTGAAATTGCCGTTGCAACAGACGGTATGTTTTTTTCATATACACAGTATCAGCCTTTTTGTTTTGAGCATCATATAACTGCACTTCTTTCAAATGGAGATGGTCAAAATATAAATGACCACGCTACGGCGAATATAATCGTAGGAAGCATATTTGCAACCCGTATTTTGTTTTTCCACAGCAGGTTTATTCCTACACAGAAAATCATCATAGAACCGACAAGCGAAAGGTTAGTTAGTGCCGCATCTGTTAAAATTGGCTGAATTATTGTTGCGAGCACGGTCGCAAGCCCTTGCAATATTGCCACGGGAATGGCTGAAAATATGCAGCCTTTTCCGAGTGACGGTGTAAGAACAAGCAATATTATTCCGTCAAGTACTGATTTTGCGGCAAGTATTGAATAATCACCGCTGATTCCGTCTTGTATTCCGCCGACTATTGCCATTGCTCCGATACAGACCGTAAGGGAAGTGGTGACAAACGCATCTACGAATGAACGGTCTTTTTCGTTTCCCGTCTTTTTCTTGAGCCATTCACCAAAACGGATTACTCTCTGTTCTATTTGCAGAAGTTCTCCTATTAATGTACCTAAAGCAAAACTTACTATCATCATCATTGTTCCGCTGACCACAAGATGTCCGTCAGAAACAGTTATCATTTTTTCGAGTGTACCGGAAATGCCTATGAAAAGAACACAAATTCCGGTTGCCGTTATAATCGCACTTTGATGCTCATCCTTAAGTCCTTTTTTAAAAAGTGAGCCTAAAAGGCCGGCAAAAACGATTGCCGCCACATTTATTATTGTTCCGAGTCCGCGCATTTTAAGCAGTCCTACCTTTTGATAAATTCACATAGTAAGACTCTAACACAAGCGACAGAAAAAGTCAAATAGCGACAGAACAGCACCGCTTTAAAATATGCAAAGCGGTGCTGATAGTTTTATTTTAATGTAATATATTCCGCCTTGACGTACGGAATAGAAATCTGATTTCCAAGAACGGCGGTATAACTCTTAATTCCCTGAATTTCGCCATAAAAAGTTATAATATCATCATCGAGGATTCGGCTTTCATTATCGTTCTTCCATGGGAGTAGCAATACAAAACCTCGGAAACGGTACGTTTCCGAGGTTTGTGATATACAAACTATCTTTTTGAGAACTGGGGGGCGCGGCGTGCGGCTTTGAGTCCGTACTTTTTACGCTCTTTCATTCTCGGGTCGCGTGTGAGGAAGCCCT
>CAKSEF010000100.1 GCA_934446465.1 uncultured Oscillospiraceae bacterium | reverse complement strand
CCGCACAGAAAAACAGTAAGTACTCCGCCGTTTCTTTCGTATGAAATGTTCAAGACTGCACGTCCTTTCTTTTGTTATAATATAAATATACACTACCAAATGTGCGAGATATGTAAAAAAACGGAGAATGAAAAAAATTCGTAAAATAATATGCTTGATTTTTGGCGATAATACCGTTATAATCCTGAATTAAAAAGGAGTGAAAGTTTTTGGGAAATATATGGCATGATATCGATGAAAAACGCATTTCTCCGGAGGATTTCGTTGCAGTAATCGAGATAACTTACGGAAGCAAGAAAAAGTATGAGCTTGATAAAGCAACGGGTCTCTTAATACTTGACAGGGTTCTGTACACGTCTACACACTATCCCGCAAATTATGGTTTTATCCCGCGGACTTACGCAGATGATGATGACCCGCTCGATGTCCTTGTACTTTGCAGTGAATCGATTGACCCTCTTGTTCTTGTTCGATGCTTTCCGATAGGAATAATCACAATGGTAGACAACTCACGCAATGACGAAAAAATAATTGCAATACCGTTCGGAGACCCTGTTTACAGCGGATACAATGACATAAGTGAACTTCCGAGCCACGTTCTTGACGAAATGAGGCACTTTTTTACAGTATATAAAGCGCTTGAAGGAATGGAAACGGCTGTTGAAAGAATAGACGGCAAGGAAAGTGCAAAAGGAGTTATAATTAAGGCACAAAAGCGATATAAAAAAGAGATACTCGGCGAATAACTCACCGAGTATCTCTTTTTATGAGGAGTATTTAATTTACGGTTCCCTGCGTATTAGACAAAACCGCTTCATCCATAAGGGCAACTTTAATTTCAACCTCTTCGGAATTTCTGTAAACTGTTAGAGTTATGCTGTCTCCCGCCTTAAGTCCGTCGCGTACTTCCTTAATTTCGGCAGTAGATGCAATCTTCTTGCCGTTGATTTTTGTTATAACATCGCCTCTGCGTATTCCTTTTTTAAATGCGTCGGAATTGGGATGTACGTACTCTATATACATTCCGGACGGTAAACCAAAGTATGCGGCATCGCGCTCTGAAATTGCAGTACCGCTTATACCTATTGACGGACGTCCTTTGATATAACCGTGTGATATCAACTCGTCAATAATCGGCTTCGCTGTATTTATAGGTATCGCAAAACCTAGTCCTTCATAATAGGAGATACCAACCTTTACGGTGTTAATTCCTACTACCTGACCAAATTCGTTTACAAGCGGTCCGCCGGAGTTTCCGGGATTAATTGAAGCATCCGTCTGAATAAGGGTCATTTCACGGTCTTCCACAATAATATCACGATTGATTGCCGATATTATACCGAATGTTACTGTATTCTGAAGCTGAAGCCCCGCAGGGTTTCCTATGGCTATTGCCGGGTCGCCCTGTTCGAGTTTATCCGAATCGCCAAACTCGGCAACGCTTAAGTTTGGCGCATTGATTTTAATTACGGCAAGGTCCGTGCGCGAATCTGAACCGATAAGCCTTGCATCATAGCTTTTACCGTTGTCGAGAGTTACCTGTATTGTAGTAGCATTCTCAATAACATGATTATTTGTTATGATGTAACCGTCGGATGACATAATTATTCCCGAGCCGACCGATGAGGACGAAAAAGAAGCACTGCTCTGGCATGTTACCCCCACAACGGATTTCTTCACTTTTTGGGAAATCTGCTTTACGGTAAGGGCATTACCGCTCGTCTTCGCGCCGTCTGATGACGGGCTTTCGGATTGTTTCAGATGTTCTTGAATCTCCGTTTGATTTTCCTGCTGTGTATATCCGCCGTTTCCGTCAGGCAATATGGGAATATTGTTTGCTTTTGAAAACTTAAAGAATGTTACAAGCAGAACGCAGGAAATTATAAGATACAGCGCACCTATCGCGCAAATGAGAACAACGGCCCATGTAGGGAGCTTTTTACGCTTCGGTTTCAAATTATTCACAGTCGAATAATGTGCGGCGGCTGAATAGGAATAACAATGTGTAGCTTCCTTCTCGGCAGATGTATTGCTGTTTGAATTTGCCGACTCACTGTTTGCCGTAGAATCATCATTTGTTGATTCGACAGCAGAT
>CAKSEF010000099.1 GCA_934446465.1 uncultured Oscillospiraceae bacterium | reverse complement strand
GAGGATATGATGGTAATCGTATACCGCGCACTCCGTAAACTCGGTTACGAACTTAAAGACGGAGACGTAACGGCGCCCGACTTTGATTCCGTTTCGGACTATGCAAAGGAAGCCGTAAAGGCACTTATGGCAAACGGTCTTGTAAACGGCAAGAACGGGTATATTGACCCGAAAGCGAACACAACGCGCGCCGAGGTCGCGGTACTTCTCAAGAGAATACTTGATTTTGCGGATAAAAAGTAATATCTCATTCGGCTTTCTTGAAATAAGACTCAGCAGATGATATAATACAGTCATGATTTGAAAAATCGGTTTGAGGTATATTGTATGAGTTTTGAGAGTGTATGCAGAGAGTTCGGCATAGGAGAAATAGACTCAGTTGACGTTATTAAAAGCGGAAACATAAAAATAATACCGTAAGGGTCAATACACGGGAGGGCAAAAGCTATATTGTTCAGCAGATAAGCACATATGTTTTTAAAGAACCCGAGCCGATGATGGACAATATCGCCCGCGTAACCGACCATATTTTGAAAAAGCTCGGAACGAAAAGCAACAGAATGGTGCTTAAGTTCTTAAAGTCAAATGACGGAAAACCGTGTTTCTTCGATGAAAACGGCGGGTGCTGGCGCGCGTATGAATTTATAGATAATTCGGTTACATACGACACATGCGACGACCTGTTCATTCTTGAGCAGGCCGGAGAAGCATTCGGACGTTTTCAACTGTGGCTTGAAGATTTTGACGCCGATTCACTTTATGAAACTATTCCGGATTTTCACAATACGGAAAAGCGTATGGATAAGCTCTTTGAAGATGTTCGGGCAAATCCGCTCGGCAGAAATGCCGATGCGAAAAATGAAATTGAGTTTTTTTCTAAAAACTATGACCGCGCGGTAAAGCTTTCAAGGCTTGTGAAAGACGGAAAGCTCCCTGTACGGGTTACGCACAACGACACAAAATGCAACAATGTCCTTTTTGACACGGAAACCAAGCGCGCACTCGCCGTAATAGACCTCGATACGGTGATGCCGGGGCTGTCGCTCTACGATTACGGAGATGCGGTGAGATTTTCGGCAAGCACGGCCGCAGAGGATGAAGCGGATACATCAAAAATAGCTTTGGATACGGAAAAGTTCAAGGCGTTTACAAAGGGATATCTCTCAATGACGGCAAATGCACTGTCGAAGGAGGAACGGGAAAATCTTGTTGACGGAATAATAGTCATAGCACTTGAGCTTGCGTCGAGATTTCTTAACGACTATCTCACGGGAGATAAATATTTCAAGACGGATTATCCCGGGCATAACCTTGTGCGGACGCGGGCGCAGATTGCCCTTGCCAAGGATGTTATCTCAAGATACGACGAATTAAATCTCATTATAAGGAACATATTGTAAAAAGACGGAAGTATCCGGAATACCGACAACTGTCAGACAAAATTAAACCCACGCATACCGCTTAGAAGCGGTATGCGTGGGTTCATTTATGTGAAAGTGAAAAATTAACTAAAATTCAAAGTTATCGTATCTGTACTTAAAAGCGTTTCCGAATATTTATCACTGTTTGTCAATTTGATTTTGAATTCCATTTTTTTAACATCTTCAATGCTGTTTATCCCGGTGTTTGCATATCCGAATGCAAATGCACATATTGACTTTTTGCCCGGAGCCGTTCCGTCAAAATCGGCATTTCCTCCTAAAAAAGTTATTTTAGTGTCATTAATATAGGCATCTTCTAATTGTATCATAACATTTTTATTCGAATTATTTTCGAGCTTTAAATTCATATTATACATTGTTATTCCGATTTTCATATCTACAAGATTAATAAATGTAATTTTAAATCTATCATCACTGTAAATCACTTTATCTTCTTCGGCATTATTCTTGTTTTCCTGATTGGTTTCTTCGGTTGTCTGGTCTGATATAGTTGCGCTATCGGGTTTTATAGATTCCCGGAATATTGCTGAAAAAATAAATCCTATCACAAATATAACAATTATAAATGTAAGGCAACCGCCCAGGCAGCCGTTTGTCTTTTTTGTTTCTTTTTTTATATCGGTGAGTGTATTGTTTATTTCATTAATTTTCCCGCCGCTGCCTGCAGAATTAACATCAGTATTTATAGGACTATGCGGTGTATTATCTGCACAATTAATTGCAGGG
>CAKSEF010000098.1 GCA_934446465.1 uncultured Oscillospiraceae bacterium | reverse complement strand
TACTCCGACAGAGGAAATCATGAATTTTTTGGAAAAATATACAGAAAGACGGTGATAAAATGCGTAAATATGCAAATGTATGAATAGACAAATTGAAACCATACGAAAGAAATGCGCGAACGCATAGCGCGGAGCAGATCGAGAAGATCGCAAACAGCATTAAAGAATTCGGATTCATCAACCCCGTTTTGATTGACGGGGATTTTGGCATTATTGCGGGACACGGGCGCGTTGAGGGCGCAAAGAAACTCGGGATGACCGAAGTGCCGTGCTTATTCGTCGAGGACTTGACGGAAGAACAGAAGCGCGCGTACATAATCGCGGACAACAAACTCGCAGAGGACGCGGGGTGGGATATGGAAATTCTGCAAAGCGAGTTAAAGTTTTTACAAGATGCAGACTTCGACGTGGCGCTGACGGGTTTCTCAATGGACGATATAGACTTGACCGACACAGACATAGACCTTGAAGGCGACGACTTCGACGTGGAAGAAGAACTTCCTGAAGAGCCGAAAGCGAAACTCGGCGATATATACCAACTCGGCAAGCACAGACTTATGTGCGGAAGTTCCACGAGCAAATCCGACGTGCAGAAATTGGTTGACGGAGCGGTTATGGATTTGTGTGTTACAGACCCGCCCTATAATGTGAACTACGGCTCGATAAACGAAACGGGATACGGCAAAGAGAGAAATGGAACCAAAATCCTGAATGACAACATGGACGACCTATCGTTCTATAACTTCCTTTTTGACTTCTACACGCAGATGATGAGCGTGCTGAAAGAAGGCGGAGCGTACTACATATTCCACGCAGATAGCGAAAGTCTGAACTTCAGGGGAGCGTTAAAAGAAGCAGGCGGAACGGTCAAGGAAACATTGATATGGGTTAAAAACTCGCTTGTACTCGGACGACAGGACTATCAATGGAAGCACGAGCCGTGCCTGTACGGGTGGAAAGACGGCGCAGGACACTACTTCATAGACGACAGGTGTCAAACAACTGTATTCGAAGACGACAGCGCATTGCAGAAGATGAGTAAAGACCAACTAATTCAAATCATAAAACAAATTCAGGAAGAGCAAACGCCATGCACAATCGTTCACGAAAACAAGCCCACGAAGAACGACCTGCACCCGACAATGAAACCGATAAACCTTATAGGCAGACTTGTGAAGAACAGCAGTCGAGAAAAAGAAAATGTGTTTGACGGCTTCGGCGGTAGCGGTAGCACCTTGATAGCATGCGAGCAATTAAACAGAAAGGCATATCTTATGGAATTAGACCCAAGATACATCGACGTGATCATAAAGCGTTGGGAAGAATTCACAGGCAAGAAAGCCGTTAAAATAAATTAAAAGAGGTAATAAAAATGATTGAGAAAGTAAATTGTGCGCACCCCGACAAAGTCGCAGACCGTATCGCAGGCGCGATTGTAGACCTTGCATACAGCAAAGAAGAAAACCCGAAGATTGCCGTTGAAGTCCTTATCGGACACGGGCGTTGTTTGATTATTGCGGAGAGTTCCGTGAGCATTGACGCGCAAGATGTATTCGACACGGTGGAGCGTATCGCGGGGCATTATCAAATTGAGTTTTTGCAAGCGAAGCAAGACGTACACCTTGCGGAAAATCAAAGCGGAAAAATCCGTTGCGGAGATAACGGGATATTCAAAGGCGTACCGCTTACCGATGAGCAAAGGAAACTGTCGCAGATTGCGCGGGATATATACGCGAGATACGGCGCAGACGGAAAGTATATCCTTGACGGCGACAAACTTATCATTTGCCAAAGCAACGCCAAAAACGCCGATTTGCGGGCTTTATACCCGAACGCGATAATCAACCCGCTCGGAGAATGGACAGGCGGCACAGACGTCGACACGGGCGCGACAAACAGGAAACTCGGCTCGGATATGGCGGACAGCGTAACGGGTGGCGGACTTCACGGGAAAGACCTTTCAAAAGCCGATGTTTCCGTGAATATATACGCATTCCAAAAGGCGCAGAGAACTGGAAAACCCGTTGAATTGTGTTGCGCTATCGGAGACGAAACAATCGACGGCAGACCTTACGCGGAAATAGTGGAAGAAGCGCGGGAATATATAAAAGCTCTCGGCGGGTTCGAGAAATTCGCAGAATGGGGGCTTTATTAAGGAGGCAGAAAAATGTCAAACAAAATGACGCTCAACGAAAGAGCGCAAAACATTTTGAAAATCGCGGAACAGTACGGAGCGGAAAAA
>CAKSEF010000097.1 GCA_934446465.1 uncultured Oscillospiraceae bacterium | reverse complement strand
AAAAAACACGGTGGCTGAAGCCACCGTGTTTTTATCGTTCGGCAAGCGGAACATATTCTTTATGAGTGCATACACTCTTGTATGCCGGCCGAATAATCTTATTTCCGTTTATAAGCTCTTCAATTCTGTGAGCACTCCAGCCGGAAATCCTTGCAATGGCAAAAATCGGGGTATAGAGCTCAAGCGGCAGAGCAAGCATATTGTAAACAAAACCACTGTAAAAATCTATATTACAACTGACACCTTTATATATTCTGCGTTCCTCAGCAATGATTTTCGGAGCGAGAGATTCCGCTTTTGAGTATAAATTTAACTCGCGTTCAAGACCTTTTTCAATCGAAAGGCGTTCTATATAGCTTTTAAATATATCTGCCCTTGGGTCTGAGAGTGAGTACACGGCATGGCCCATGCCGTATATGAGCCCTGAACGGTCAAACGCCTTTTTGTGAAGCAAATCACGCAGGTACTGAGATATTTCCTCATCGTCATCCCAGTCGGAAACGCGAGCTTTCATATCATCAAACATTTGGACGACCTTAATATTAGCTCCGCCGTGCTTCGGGCCTTTCAGAGAGCCCAATGCTGCCGCTATTGCCGAGTAGGTGTCTGTGCCTGAAGAAGAGACGACATGTGTTGTAAATGTTGAATTGTTACCGCCTCCGTGTTCTGCATGGAGAACGAGCGCAACATCGAGAATACGCGCTTCAAGCTCGGTATATTTACTGTCCGGGCGCAGCATATGAAGTATGTTTTCGGCGGTTGAAAGTTCCGCCATAGGGGGGTGGATAAAAAGACTTTCATTTGCAAGATAATGGCGATAAGCGTTGTATGCGTATACAGAAAGCTGCGGAAACAGCGCAATCAATTCAAGGCATTGCCGCAGTACATTAGGTATGGATGTATCGTTTGCATTCTTGTCGTATGAATATAAGGTCAAAACGCTTCTTGCAAGCGTATTCATCATGTCAGAGCTCGGTGCCTTCATAATTATATCGCGGACGAAGTTTGTCGGAAGCGATCGATACTCGGAAAGTAACTCGCAAAAATCAAAAAGCTCGGTTTTGGAAGGCAGTTTTCCGAAGAGCAAGAGATATGTCGCTTCTTCAAATCCGAATCGCTTATCGTGGATAAATCCGCCGACAAGAGCGCGGATATCATAACCCCGATAGTATAATTCACCTTCGCACGGATGGGATATTCCGTTCTCATCAGTCTTGGAGGAAATACTCTCCGAAATATCTGTAAGCCCCGTAACTACTCCTTTGCCGTTTAAATCACGAAGTCCGCGCTTCACTTCATATTTCGTGTACAGCTCTGAATCTATTGAAGTGTTTTCATTACATAAGTCTGCAAGTCTCCTGATATCCGGAGTTACTTCGTAAAAATCTTTTATTTTCGACATCTTAGCCTCCTTTAATAAATGTATTTGGAAAATATTGTAATGATATCATATTATAAAACGATCTTTTTTTCAAGTTATTTTTGAGAATGTTCAAAATGTTTTAACAAATGTTTGGTTTCCGGCATAGGATAAGCTGTAAGAAAACTCAAGCCCAAATCAGAATAAGGAGAGTATACTTTTATGGAGAATCCGCATACGCCGAATCCGGCGCGCGATGTGGAAAATGACGAAAGGTATGAAGAACTTCTGCGCTGCGGAAATATGGTGATTGGAATGGCATACGTACCAATGCAATCTTGGAGAAACGTATGCGACCCGCAAATGGCGCTTTCGCGCGGGACGCAGTTCCGTGAACTCGACAAGCCTTTCTTTGGGGAGGATGTAAGGATATGAGAAGAATGAATATGACCGAAGGGAATCTGAACGAGAAGCGGCTGCTTTCAAAAATACGCGAGTACGATTTTGCGCTATTGGAGACAGTTGAGTTCCTTGACACGCATCCGCAAAACCTGAAGGCATTGCGATACTACTCTAAACTGCGAAGCGACCTCGATATTCTTATCTCAGAGTATGAGGAAAGATTCGGCCCCATGACGATGTACGGGAACATGAATGAAAACGGCTGGGATTGGATAGACGGTCCGTGGCCATGGGAGGGCAAGTAATAGTATATGTGGATTTATCAAAAAAAATTGCAATACCCCGTAAAGATTAAAACATGCAATCCCGCTGCCGCTAAAATTATTATATCACAGCTCGGCGGACCAGATGGCGAGCTAAACGCGTCTATGAGGTATCTTAACCAAAGATATGCCATGCCGTATGACACGGTAAAAGGAATTTTAACAGATATAGGTACTGAAGAATTAGC
>CAKSEF010000096.1 GCA_934446465.1 uncultured Oscillospiraceae bacterium | reverse complement strand
TGCAATGCGGAACAGAAGGCGACATATGCGGCAAAGGATGAGGAACTCGGAGAGAGATATTTTGAAGCGGGGAACTACGTTGTTGTTTATGCCGTAACGAAGAAAAATGCCGGAAAAAGCTATGCGAACGGGCAGATGAACCTGTGCGGAATCACGCTGAACGGAGGCACGGGTACGGTCGTAATGGCAGCATCGATTGTCATAGACGAGAACCGCGCTGTTGCGGAGGCGATTATGAGCGACGGAAGCCGAAAGACGAAATTTGACTCATCCGAGGCGGTCGTATTTTCGAGCGATGATGAGAACATCGCGAGAGTAGACCCTGAAACGGGTATTATAACAGACGTTGCAAACGGGGAGTGCAATATCTCCGTCAGCATAACATCGGGCGGAGCAACAAAAACGGCTTCCGTACCGTACGTTTTAAATACCGTGCTCGATTGGAGCGGAGTTTCCGCGGAATACGACTTAAAGGGAATAAAGGACACATGGACACCCGCATCGAACCCCGATATAGGAATGCCCGACGCACCGCAGGACAACGACATACGCGGAATTACGTACGATTACGTCGAGGGCGAAAATTGGGAATACTGCATGGCAAACTTTGAGACGCCGGGCTCATTAAAGGCGGTATACGCATATCGGGGAAACGAGACTTACTCACGAATGAGACTCCGTGCGGGAAACGGAGAGTGGATTGCGTTTAAAATCAAAGTTCCCGCAGCGGGAAAATATAAGGCAAATCTTGAATATATCACGTATAATACGCCGGCCACCGCGGGTGCGGGCTCTGTATACATCGTGCCCGTAAAGGATACGGCAGAAGAGATAACCTCGAGTCTTACGGATAAGAGAAAGCTCGGAGATGTAAATTACTGTAATGAGGAAACGAGCGGCTCTGAAATTGCCGAGACGGAGCTTTCGAATGTTCAGTTCCCGTCCGCGGGCGAATACCTTCTCGTTTTCAGGTCAACAACAACGGGAAGAAATTACATGACGCCGAGAACTCTGACCCTTGACGGGATAACAGACGCGGAGGCGGATACGAACGTCGGGTTCTATGTCGCCGCGCAGGGCGTTGACAATTCAAATATCGATGCAGGCGCCTATACGGCGGGGAATGTGAATTCCGTACAAATAGGAACGCAGATAACACTTCGCGCAAACGATGTTGACGGATATAAGTTCAGGTATTGGAGAACGAACTCGGGCTTTGTTTCGCAGAGTGCGGAGTACAGCTTTAAGATATACTCAAATACCGCGCTGACAGCGGTATATGACAAGGCGGAGGACGGCGCAGCCGCGGCGGTAAGGTTCTTCAACGGCAACGGCGAGCTTCTCGGCACGGAGACAAACATCGCAAAAGGAACACTTTTCTCGGATGTAAGCAAGCCGTCAAACCCAACGCTTACAGGATTCAATTTCCTCGGCTGGAGCATAGCCGACGATGAAACGATAGACGGCAGCAGAGAAGCAGTTGCGCTGTTTGACGACGGGAAGACCATCAGCGGATTCAGAATAAACGGCGAGGTGAAGGGTGACGCCGTATACGGAAAAGAATATACGGCAATCGGTTCAGACGGATTCAAGTATTGGACGCGCAACGGAAAAATCGTAAGCTATAACAAGGAGTACACATTGTACGCATGGGGCGACAATGCGGAAATTGAAGAAGTTACGGACGTCGAGGCTGCGGCAAAGCCGATTGTAATACTCGATACCTACGGAGATTCGTATATGCTCGAATATGAAGTCCCGTCGGGATATGAACGGGTTGAAGCGGGCATCATCTTCGGAAATTCGGATTCGATAACGGTCGGAAGCTGTTTGTCGAAAGCGGTTTCGAGGAGAAATACGGCTCACGGACAGTTTACCGCGCATCCGAGCGGAAATGAAACATATGCGCGCGGATATTTAATTTACAATGCCGGCGGCATCTATAGAGTAATTTACGCAGACTGATTATTTTTCATTACATAAAAAGCGGCAGAAATTTGAAGAGTGTTATGATTTGGGGCTCTGTGAACACCGGAAAATAATTATATTACAGAAATTGTAAAAAGCAAGAACAATTTATTGATAGTGGGAGGAATTATGAAAAAAAGAGTATTATCACTTTTAATCGCGGCGGCAATGCTTTTATCGCTGTTACCCGCATATGCTGTTCCGACTGAGGAAGCGTCCGGAATTACGGTGATATACGATTTCACGGGATTTGAAGGCGCGGAAAAGGGAGCAAGCGCAAAGGTTGGCTATGACAGCACAAAAGGATTTTGGAG
>CAKSEF010000095.1 GCA_934446465.1 uncultured Oscillospiraceae bacterium | reverse complement strand
TCCGAAAAAGTCTTCTTCCGCCATGGGTACGGGGACTGTTTCATTCACCCACTTTTTCTTCTTCGGCGAATAGTAGCGTTTAATTACGTCTGATTTGAGCTTCGGGTATTTTTCGACAGGTATATATACATACTCACTGATTATGCCGTCATACTGTACGCACCAGCATCCATACAACGCTACGACGAGCTGGTTCATTTTCATGCCCGTCATATCATCCACTACTTCTTTCCAATCGTCAAGCGTCATGAGGTTGCTTCCGTAGCGACATTCCACGAAATGTCCGCGCGTTTTGAGGTCGGGCCAGTCTGTTATTTCAGCTATCGGGAGATAAACATCATCGTCTTCGATTTCGACGCATTGCAGAAGTGTCGTTACCGCATAGTAAAGCCCTAAATCTCCGTATCCGATAAGCTCCGCTCCGTTAGCCGTGATTTTTATGCTGTACGCCTGTTCCTTGTTTTTCTTAACTTCTTTTGGAACATCAGCGGACATCGAAAGCGATATTTCAAAATCCCCGTCAAATTTGTAGGAGCAGGCGTCCGTTTTTTCCGAAAGGTGTTTGACAAGCATGGAATAAGCATTTTTTCCAAGCTCGTCAAGCTCGGTTTTTACGGTAATCTTAAAGCCCGCATTACCTATCGATGCTATTTTGACTCTTTTCTCCCCGCCGCAAACTTTCTGCGGAACGGGTACGATTTTTTGTGACCACATAAAACCAACCTCATCTCATTTCTTTTTCTTTCATAATAGCATAGTTTTTTTGTTTAGTCAATGGACAAAAAAACATTAGTTTTTCCACAAAATAGCTGAGGCTTTTATTTACATTTTACTTGTGCTTAAGCGATTTAATCGTTTTAACAGATTCTTCAATGAGCTTTTCTGCCGTTCCCGCAACATAGCGCGATGTGCTCGCTTCATACCCGTTTTCGTCAAATGCCCACTTCATCGGATAATATGCCTCGTATCCGTTTGCACAGCAAGCAGGAATGGTCATCGCAAACGGAGAGTCTTTCTTTATCTGCCGTCCGATTTCGGTAAACGGCTCACCGGGTAAGCTTGCGAATACAACATCACCGACAGAAAGTGCACAGACCACAAGTTCCCTATAATCCGGTTTTGAGAGCAATGTTTCAATCCGCCTCGCCTTTGCAATTATTTCAACACGCTTCATTCCCATGTATTCCGATTCGGGCAATGCGTCAAGTCCCATTTCATAATATCGTTTTGCAAGCTCGACATATGCGGGAGTCTCCTCCGGGGTTCCCTTGTTATATTTCGTTGTAACTAAACTCTCCGCGTAGGAAACCTTATCTCCGCCGACTTCTTTTGCAAGCTCGTAATTCATGATGACGGACATTGCAATCTTCTTGCCCATATATTTTGAACGCTCGTATCCGTCTGCACAATCCGTTTCAGGGTTAAGCCGTACATCAATGTGGTTGGTATCGCCCTGTGCGCCGTTTATGTACATACAAAGAGCATTCGGGACGTTTAATTCGTATGTGTCCCGCACAAACTTCGGAAAGTCGGCTGTAAGATATTCTCCCCCGACGACATCCGGGTGAACCTGGAAATTCACTATTCCGATTTCGGGCTTTTCTTCACGTTTAATTATGAGAAGCTGCGACTCTTCGTCCGGAGCACCAATCGGACTGTCAATATCCGGATTCTGCCAACCCGGGTTTGTATGCACTTCTCCGTCTTTCATGCGATAGATACGGATAAATGACACGTCTTTTGCTTCACCGCGTGTTATCAGCTTCTTTGTCACGGGGGCGAGGTCGTTTACGGCAAGCACTGCCGTATCGGCAAGGCGCTTTATCAGCCACTTGCCATACTCGGGGTTTGCAAAGTTTTCCGCCGTAGAAATCGCACTTGCTACCCCGGGACCGACGTGCGTATGTGTACATGCGATGAATACACCTTCTGTGTCTGTGCCAATCGCTTCCGCAACTGCCGGCCTGAGAATTGACATAAACTCCATATTTATACCGATTAAATCAACACTCATAACGACCGCCCGTTTCTCACCGTCGTCAAAAACAACAGCCGTTGCAAGAAGCGGGTCAAGAACGCCATTTGCATATCTTTTAGAAAAATATCCCTCTACCAACGTGCCGAGCGGCGGCGTGATGTCAGTCCTTGCAAATCCTGCTTTCAACATATCAAGCATCCTTCCTTTCATTTTCCCTGCCATACTACCACAGTTATTTTACATTGTCAACTTAAAATATATGCTGTAAAAAGAGGAAGTCCCGAAAACGAAACTTCCTCTTTTCGCTATTTCTTTTCCTTGGAAAAATCAAGTATTCTCTTAAGGAGTACCGCGACCTCGGCACGCGTTGTGTTTGCCTTCGGGTCAATATACCCGTTTTTGCCGTTTACAAGACTGTTTGCCATAAGTGCCTTTACGGCTTCCTTTGCATAGTCCGAAACGGAATCGAAGTCGGGCGCCGTTACGTCTCCGTCTTTAAGTTCGTAACCGAGCTTACGGAGTGCGCGGTATACGATTACCATCAT
>CAKSEF010000094.1 GCA_934446465.1 uncultured Oscillospiraceae bacterium | reverse complement strand
GAGCACGGCAAGAGCTGTCCGACCGAAATTTTAGATGCCATTGCAAGCATTAACGCCGAGGGACGTCCGATTTGGAAGCCTATGCACATGCAGCCGATTTACAGAATGAATCCGTTTGTCGTAAGAGACGGAAGCGGAAGAGCAAGAACAAACGCCTATATCGAGGGCGGATGCACAGATGTCGGAATGGATATATTTGAAAGGGGTTTGTGCCTGCCGAGCGATAACAAGATGACTGCAAAACAGCAGGACAGAATTATAGAAGTAATAAGGGCGTGCTTTGACTAATATTTAGAGAGGGATAGAGTATGACTTCAAAACACAAGCCATACGGACCGTATGAGAGGTTCTTTAAAAGACCGATTGACTTTCTCTGCGGTTTCGCGGCAGTTGCAGTATTTTGCGGCTTTATATTATTGTTGCCGTGTTGGTAAGAATTAAGCTCGGAAGCCCCGTGCTGTTCAAGCAGGACAGACCGGGAAAAGACGGCAAAGTATTCAAGTTATATAAATTTCGCACCATGACCGATGCGAGAGATGATGACGGAAACCTTCTTCCCGACGATTTAAGGCTCACGCGTTTCGGCAGATTTCTTAGGTCTACATCGCTTGACGAGCTGCCCGAGGCGTTTAATATCCTGAAGGGCGATATGAGCGTTATCGGACCGCGTCCGCTCCTTGTAGAGTATCTCCCTTATTATACGGAAGAAGAATTGCACAGACACGACGTAAGGCCGGGACTGTCGGGCTGGGCTCAGGTCAACGGAAGAAACGCAACACCATGGGACGAAAGATTGAAAATGGATATTGATTATGTTAATCACGTTACATTTTTGAAAGATGTAAAAATAGTGTTTATGACAGTTTATAAAGCTGCGCGCCGTTCGGATATCCTTGTGGGAAAAGAAATTCCGGCAGGGAGACTTGATGAAGCGCGGAGCGAAAAGGTTGTGGAGCACTGATTATGGATTTGAAGGTAACAATCAGAAAATTCGGGTTTGACGATATTCGCCGGAAGATTTCATGGGTCAATAATCCGGAAAATAATCAATTTTTGCATTACGACCTCCCGCTGGAGTATGAAAAGACATGCGCTTGGTTTGAAAAGAATAAAAACAGAACAGACCGCTATGACGCTGTGATTGAGGCTGACGGGAAAGCAGTGGGATTGATTGGACTGTTGTCCATAGACTCAAAAAACCGAAAGGCCGAGTATTACGTTTCTATGGGCGAAACGAGCTGTAAGGGACGCGGTATCGCATCAAAGGCTTCCAAACTGCTTCTGGAGTATGCGTTTCTCGAATTGAAATTGGAAAAGGTGTACTTGTTTACTGAAACCGGGAATAAAGCTGCGCAGAAGCTCTTTGAACGTGTTGGATTTAAAAAGGAAGGCATCTTAAAACACGACCTCTTCACACAAAGAGGATATGTGGACAGAATAGCATACGGAATCACAAAAGCTGATTATCTTTTTTCACGCGGTATAACGCAGATTAACCACATCGGAACCGAAAACGACAATCGTTTGTATATAAAGCGCGACGATTTAATTCCGTACTCCTTTGGCGGGAACAAAGCACGCAAATGCTCGCTGTTTTTCAAGGAAATTGACAGAGGAAATTATGACTGCGTTGTTACCTACGGCAGCAGCCACTCAAATCATTGCCGCATAGTCGCAAATATGGCGGCGTCGAGAAATATGAAGTGCTGTATCATCGGGCCTTCTGAAGTGTCTGACACGACATTTAACAGCAGATTTATGGAGATGTTCGGCGCAGAGATTGTTTCGGTTCCCGTAGAGAAAGTCCACGGTACTATTGAGGACAAGCTCGCATCTCTGAAAAGCGAGGGACATAACCCGTATTTTATTCCCGGCGGCGGACACGGAAATATAGGCACGGAAGCATATGTTCGGTGCTATGATGAAATTAAGGCTTACGAAAAGAAAAGCGGAACGCATTTTGATTATATCTTCTTTGCATCGGGCACGGGAACGACGCAGGCCGGGCTTGTTTGCGGACAGATTCTAAACAGGGACGAAAGAAAAATTGTCGGAATAAGCATTGCGAGAAAAAATCCGCGAGGCAGAGACATTGTGCTTGACAGCGTAAGAGACTATTTAAAATCGATAAAAGCAGATGTTCCGGACTGCGACATAGAAAAGACGACAATTTTTATCGACAGTTATATAGGAAAGGGCTACGGCGATTCGGAACAGTCGGTAAAACAGGTAATTGCCGATTGTATGAAGAATTTCGGTATTCCTATGGATAGCACATATACGGCAAAGGCATTTCTCGGAATGAAAAAATATATTGAAGCAGAAAATCTGAAGAATAAGAACATACTCTTTATTCATACAGGCGGAACGCCGTTATTTTTTGATGATGCGGAGAGATTGAAGTGAGAATTTGTTATAGATTAAAAAAAGAGTTATCGTCTCTGTTTTGGATTGCCGTTACCAAAAAAACGGCTGCGCGGACGTGATTTGCGGTAGAAAAATATTAGAGGATTAAAAATATGAATGTCTTGATTTTAAGCTCGGGAACAAGAAATAAAATAGTGCAATACTTCAAAA
>CAKSEF010000093.1 GCA_934446465.1 uncultured Oscillospiraceae bacterium | reverse complement strand
TTCATTGTCGGGAAGAGGATGACATCGCGGATTGAATAGCTGTCGGTAAGGAGCATGACAAGTCTGTCGATGCCGATTCCGAGACCGCCTGTGGGCGGCATACCGTGTTCGAGGGCGTTTATGAAGTCCTCGTCCACCTCGGCGTTCGCGCCCTGTGCGCGCCTTGCCTCAACCTGCTTCTCAAAGCGTTCCCTCTGGTCAATCGGGTCGTTTAGCTCGGAGAAGGCGTTGCCCATCTCGCGTGCATAGATGAAGAACTCAAACCGCTCCGTGAACATCGGGTTTGAGGGTTTTCTCTTTGCAAGAGGTGAAACCTCGACCGGGTAATCGTATATAATCGTCGGGTTTATGAGCTTTTCTTCGACAAATTCCTCAAAGAACGCAACCAAAACCTCACCGCGCGTCGCGTTGTCCTCGACGTGCACCTCATGCTTTTCGGCTTCGGCGCGTGCGTCTTCGTCCGTCTTCCATGAATCGTAATCTACTCCCGCATACTCGCGCACCGCCTCGACCATCGTCATGCGCTTCCACGGCGAGAGCATATCGATTTCCGTTCCCTGATACATAATCTTCGCGCTTCCGCAGATTTTCTCCGTGAGGTGGCGGTAGAGACCCTCGGTAAGCTCCATCATTCCGTAATAGTCGGTATATGCCTGATATACCTCCATTGACGTAAACTCCGGATTATGCTTTATGTCCATACCCTCGTTTCTGAAGATACGGCCGATTTCATAAACCTTTTCAAGCCCGCCGACTATAAGGCGCTTTAAGTAGAGCTCTGTTTCGATTCGGAGATACATGGGTATATCGAGCGTATTATGATGCGTAATGAACGGGCGTGCCGCCGCGCCTATTTCGAGTGTGTGGAGCACGGGTGTGTCAACCTCAAGGAAGCCGCGGCTGTCCATATAGTTTCTTATCTCGCGGAAAATCTGCGAGCGGACGAAAAATGTATCCTTGACCTCGGGGTTTACGATGAGGTCGAGATATCTCTGACGGTAGCGCAGGTCTTGGTCGCGCAGACCGTGATACTTCTCGGGGAGCGGTTTTAATGACTTGGAAAGGAGTTTGACGCTCGTGCAGTGTATTGAAATCTCGCCGCGGCGCGTTTTAAACACCGTTCCGACGGCGCCGATTATGTCGCCGATATCAAACTTCTTGAATTTTGCAAAGTTCTCCTCGCCGATGTCGTTGATTCTGACGTAGAGCTGGATTTTTCCCGAATTGTCGCGCAGGTCGCAGAAAAACGCCTTGCCCATATCACGTCGGCTCATCATTCTTCCGGCAAGGCTTACCTCCTTGCCCTCCATATTCTCAAAGTCTCCCGTAATATCTGCGGCGTGGTGCGTCTGATTATACGTTGTTATTTCATAGGGATTTTCTCCGTCCTCAACGAGCTTTGCAAGCTTCTCACGGCGTATCTTTAATATTTCGCTCAGTTCCTCCGCCGTCGTTTCGGGCGCCCTGTTTTCTTCCGTCATTTAATTTTCCTCCGTTATGCTTAATTTCAATCACGCGGACAGGCAGAGATTACTGCCCTATCTCGAGAACCTTATACTCGATTACTCCCATAGGTGCGTGAACCTTAACTACATCGCCCACATGGCTTCCCATGAGCGCGCTTCCGAGCGGGGATTCGTCGGACACACGGCTTTCATAGGGGTTTGCTTCCTGGGAGCCGACTATCCAATATTCCTCCTCGGTATTGTCGAGCATCTCGCGGACGCGGACGCGGGAGCCCGCGTGTACCTCATCGGACTTTGCAGAGATTTCGATAATCTCCGCGTTCTGGATTATGTTCTCAAGCTCCGCTTTTCTGGAGAAGAGCTTGCCCTGCTCGTTTTTAGCCTCATCATATTCGCTGTTTTCGGAAAGGTCTCCGAACGAGCGCGCCTCTTTAATAAGGTCTGCGACTTCTTTTTCACGGACGTTTTTCAGATAATTATACTCTTCTACCAGCTCATCATATCTTTCCTGCGTGAGCTTAAATGTTTTAGACATTTCTTTCTACCTCTTTTTCGTATATATTTGACGTTTTTCTACTGTTTATATCGCAAAAAGTTTCACGTATACCAACATATTATAGTCATAGGATTATAAAAAGTCAAGCAAAAGCCGTTTATTTATCGGTCTTGAGACGTATTTTCACCTCATTTGCCGAAATCACACCGACGGCAATCAGCGCGGATATAAGCTTTTCCGCACAATCGCACGGGATATCCCCGAAATCGGCGTCATCTACCGAAAAATCAAAATCTTCCGCGCTTAATACGTTTTCGCCTTTTCCCACATACGAGTCCCCGCCGCCGAGGAAAACGCTCACACATTCCCTGTCCGGCTTTTCAGCAATTACCGCACCCGTTTGCGCGAACACATCCTCCGCAGTCTCGTCAAACCGCAGATTATCGAGAAATACGTGCCGTGTATGTCTCAAAAGGAGATATGCACATCTTCCGGCTTCCGACCGCGTTCCCCCGCGGATGAGAAATGCTTTTTCAGAGCCGAAGAAATCGGCATATGCAAGCGCGGCCGCGGCAGCCGCGGCAGTTCTCGCGCGTTCGCTATTGAAAACTGTCATTCCGTATCTTAAAAACTCGTCTTCCGAAACGCCTTTTCCGCAGACTACGCGTGAAATACCTGATTTTGCAAGGAGCTTCGCGCATCTTCTCACACGCTTCGGCTTTGACAATACCGCTGTGTAAATGTCGCATAATCGGAAGCGGCACAGCTTTTCCGATTTCACGGCGCGTGTTCTTTTCGTGTCGGACAAATATACGGCGCAAATCATATCAGAAACACCCCGTATAGAGTCTATTCGCCGTTTTTTCTAAAATTCGGACGGAGAAGAAACTCTCCGTCCGAGAATTTTAA
>CAKSEF010000092.1 GCA_934446465.1 uncultured Oscillospiraceae bacterium | reverse complement strand
TTTCCCGCACGGTTTTATTTTACGTTCTCTGCAATAAGCCTTGCCGTTTCGGAACGCGTTATGTAATATTTTTTCGTTCCGTCGGACAATATCGTATCTTCCGATATATTTTTTCTGAACGCCCTTGCAATCATAACCTCCGCTTCGGCGCGGGTTACGTTTCTTCTCGGAGCAAAGTGATTTTTGTCAATACCCTTCACTATTCCGAAAGCAGACGCCGTGCTTACGGATTTCCAAAACCAATCGCTTTTTGACACATCGGCGAACGCACATCCGCCGGTCTCCTCCGCCCCGACAGCTCTTACCGTCATTGCGGCAAGCTCCGCC
Source organism: uncultured Oscillospiraceae bacterium (assembly GCA_934446465.1). Taxonomy (GTDB): domain Bacteria; phylum Bacillota; class Clostridia; order Oscillospirales; family JAAYXM01; genus CAKSEF01. The sequence continues at coordinate 2,547 of CAKSEF010000092.1, read as the reverse complement.
CGTGTGAGGCTTCCGTGCGGTGTGAAATTTCCGTTTCCGGAGCCGTTCACTATTCCCGCCTTATACAGTTTTTCAATGCTTTCTCTGTTTTCATCACCGTATATGTCGGAGAACAGCGGAAACACAATATCGTTCATGTCATAGACGGAAGCATTTTTCTCTGCCGCCGAAACCGCACAGAGCGCCTGCTCGGTCGCCATGATGTTCGCATTTCCGCCGTGTATGTGCGAAAAACTGCCGTCTTTGTTTTTGAAGCTCATGAGCGCATTATATATGTCTGCATAATCTTTTTTTACATCCATACCAAGTGATGCCAGCGCGCATATTACCTGTGCCGTGCTTTCCGCGTTTTCCGCACCGTTTGCCGAAAACGTGCCGTTTGTGTTTTTCATCGACATAAGCTTCTCAAACGCAGATGATATAATTCCGTTTATTTTTTCATCATCGCGATATTTTGACAACGCACAAATTGCCATCGCCGTTATATCGCTTTCGACGGTATCCCCGGACATAGCAAAACCACCGTCGGGAAGTGCGCGCGATACGATAAATTCAATATATTTTTCACGGCTGTTTAGTCTGTAAGAATGTGAGTCGGCGGCAATAAGCGCAAATATTGCACCGTTTATTCCCTGCTTTGTAACCGACTCAAAATTGTCGAGCTTCTCTATGAGATTATAACCGCAAATATTTTCGGGATTTGCACCGATGGAAGTCAGGGCGAGTGCTGTTCTTGCATACTCCGTGTACTTTCTCTCAGACAATACTCCACCGCATTTTTCGAGCATTTCTATGACCGAATTGTAATATTTTATATTAAAAATACTGTCCGTATAGTTATTTCTGTTTACGGCAAATATGCTCCATTCCTCCGAAAACTGCGGAGCCGTGTTTTTATTCAAAAATACGGCGGTGTCGGAATATGCAAAACACCTTATTGTAAGAACTGCGACAAAAGTCATAAATATAAGCAATTTTCTCTTCATATGCACACCTCACAGGTATGATTCGATATTACTATTATGAATTATACCTCTATTTTTTTCAAGCATATTCCAAAAAAATTTTTAATTGCCTATTGACATTAAGAAAGTTATGCGTATAATATAAACATATGAATAATTGTTCATGCGTTTGGAGGTATGGATATGACGGAAAACAAAAACATTGAGCAGAGCGATTTTCTCCACGCCCACGAGGACTTAGTTGAGGCGGCGCAGGAGAATATGCCCGACGAAGAGCTTCTGTATGACTTAGCTGAGTTATACAAGGTTTTTGGGGATTCAACCCGAATACGCATACTTTATGTTCTGTTTGAGTCGGAGATGTGCGTATGCGACATCGCGCAGACATTGGGTATGACGCAGTCGGCAATATCGCATCAGCTCCGCGTGTTAAAGCAGGCACGCCTTATTCGGTTCAGGCGCGAGGGCAAGACCGTATTCTACTCTCTTGCGGATGCACACGTCAGAACAATAATAGACCAAGGTCTTGAACACATTTCGGAATAGGGGGAAAACTTATGAGCAGCGAACAAAAACAGATACTTTTCAGAATAATAGCTTCGGCGCTCTTACTCGGCGTTTCATTTTTCATTCCGGGTGTGGCAAAGCTTGTGCTTCTCGCCGCCGCTCTTATTATTTCGGGATATGACGTCATATGGAATGCCATATGCGGAATATTCAAGGGCGAGCTTCTCGACGAGCATTTTCTCATGTCAATCGCGGCAATATGCGCATTTGCCATAGGCGAGTACCACGAAGGCGTAATCGTTATGATTTTTTATCAGATAGGCGAACTCTTTTGCGACTGTGCGGTTGATATGTCCCGCGAGTCCGTGAAAAAGCTCCTTGATGTGCGCGCAGAGTTTGCCCGTGTTATAGAGAACTGCAAGGAGCGTCTCTGCGACCCGGGTGATGTTTCCGTCGGCGAAATAATCGAAATACGCCCCGGAGAGCGTGTTCCGCTCGACTGTGTAATTACATCTGGAGAGACATCGTTTGATACGGCTTCGCTCACGGGAGAGAGTATGCCGAAAGATGCAGGCGAGGGCTACGAGGCACTCGGAGGTTTTATAAATCTTTCGGGCGTTATACAGTGCAGAGTTTCGCGCGTCTTTTCGAAATCTGCGTCCGCGCGCATTCTCAATCTCATAGAAAACTCCGCCGAGAACAAGTCGAGGCGCGAGAGCTTTATTCACCGTTTTTCCATGTTCTATACTCCGATAGTCGTTATCCTTGCGCTTTTGGCAGCGTTCGTGCCTCCGTTCTTTGACGCCGACTTCACAAAGTGGATTTCCCGCGCGCTGATACTCCTTGTTGTTTCCTGCCCGTGTGCGCTCGTAATATCGGTGCCGCTGACGTTCTATTCGGCAATCGGCAAAGCATCGAGCCGCGGTATTTTAATAAAGGGCGGCGGGATTGTCGAGACGCTTGCAAAGGTCAAATCTGTCGCATTTGATAAAACAGGCACGATAACGGAAGGAAAATTCGCGGTAGCGGACGTTTTCCCCGTCGGAGTATCGAAAGATGAGCTTATACGCTTATC
>CAKSEF010000091.1 GCA_934446465.1 uncultured Oscillospiraceae bacterium | reverse complement strand
CCGAGGCTTGTGTCCTCAAAAGCGTAAACCTTGGAATTATCGGCATTTATATACGAAAAATCGGACACCAGCGGCGTCGCGTCCCCAACGACCGTCTTAGCTTCCTCAATGCTTGCCGGCTTCGGAATTATATAAATTTCCGTTCCTGCCGAGGCGTGTGAATCCGCAAACGTCGAGTATTGAAAATCAACATCGTAAAGCCCCGCCTCCGGCACTTTTATCGTGAATCCGATAAAAGTACCCTTCGCCAGCGAAAGCATAAGCCTATTGGCGTCGACTTCCTTATCCTTACTCTTTGCACCGTACATTTTAAACGAAGCCGATGTAACCTTAGCTAAGCTCGTTCCAAAGTATTCCCAGTTGCCGTCGCCGACATACCCCGTATATTCATATGTAATTCCGTAAATGTCATTGGCGTTGGGAGTCCCTTCCGGATATCCCTGACCTTCATTCTCCACAGGATTCCAGCCGGGCGACTTTTCAATGAAGTTATACGCCACTCTTACGCCGTTGTTTGCAAGTGTGGACTCCTCCGGGTTGTACGTAACACCCGGCACTTCAACTGCAAATGCGGCTGATGCAAGCGTCAAAACCATTGTAAAAGCCAAAAAAATTGATAATGCTTTTTTCATTTTGCTACCTCCTTATTTCGCAGTGGACAAACCATTCACATACTATGTTAGCTTTATAATATCATACATTCGGTGTGTCCGTTGTCTTATCGTACATTTTTTACTTTTTTTTAACTTCAAAATTATTGACAGCGATACCAAATATGATATACTGGATTTAGAATCGGGAGGTGAAACATATGAACGATATAGGACCGGAACACTTCTCTTTAATGACCGATTACTTTCAAAAATACTACACTTCCGCAGGTGTAAGGCGCGCCTCTTACAACTCGCATTATATCCAGCTTCCGCATCGGCACGACTTCCCCCAGCTTTGGTACTGTCATAAAGGAAGTTATGTACACAATGTCGGAGGGCATAATTACGAATGTTCTGCAGGCACGTTCATAATTGCACCGCCCGGTGTTATGCACGGATTCGAGCTTGACGGCGGCGAGGAAGTTATTCTCACCTGCATTGATACAACGTATTATTTCTTTGGAAATAAACCCGGAAAGCGTTATACAAATATTTTGACTCACCTGTTTCTCCCCGAGTTTGATTCGGAGCTTGGTTTTGAAATTCCGAAGATATATGCTGTCGAAGACGGAGAGCTGACAATCGCCGAAGAAATTTTTGAAAAGCTCAATTCAACTAATTATTCCGTACCTTTTAATACAGATAATTTCAAGAGCTTGCTCTGTGCACTTTTTGACCTCTCGCCGTTTAAACTTGACAATTCACAGAGAGTCAAAGCCACTATGTATTTGGACAAAAAATTCAACGGTGTTATGGAAGCAATACGCTATATCAATTTCAATTATTCTCAAAAGCTCCTGTGCAGTGATATTCTGAAGGTTGCCTGTGTGTGCAGAACCGATTTCTTTCAGATGAATAAAAAAGCGACGGGCTTTACCTTTTCTATTTACGCCCAGACTGTTCGCATTGTGCGCATACGCGGACTTTTGGCGCTCACCGACCTTTCCTTTCAATACCTCGCGGACACGTGCGGTTTTCCGAATGTTCCGTATCTGAGCCGTGTATACAAAAACAGGTACGGAATGTCGCTGAGTGATGCGCGCTCACATTATCCGAAAAACAGAGTCCTCTACCCCAAACTGCTTTTGTCCCGCGATTGGCTTGAGGATTATCGGGCATTTTCGTGCAGATAGCCCAAGCATTGAACTTTAAACGAAAACCCTCCCTCCGTTTTTAACGGAGGGAGGGTTTTGTTTTTCCGATTATCTCAGCTTATAGAACGCCGTGCTTCCTATATCGCGGAGGTCGAGCATATTGAGGTTCATTTTCTCATGTTCCTTTGCGTATTTTTCAATATCGGCAAAGAGCTGCATGAAAATTGACTGATTCCTGAGATGGCACGGTATAAGGTAATCTTCCTTTACATCTTCCATACGGAGCATATGCTCAAGTCTTGCCCTTTTTCTTGAAGATGCAAGCGCCATAACCTTTTCGCGTGCCTCAGAATCATCTCTTTCAATAATTCCGTGCATTTCGAGGAGCGCGAGGTAGTCGTCCGCTATGCAGAGATGGTTTTCCGCTTCGCATGCGTATCTCTTTGCCGCCATCGTATCGCATTCCGGATTATTTGAAATATCGTCAAATATATCTCTGGCATTTCGCGACATCGCAGAAAACTCACGAAGCTTTTCAACGTACATCTCCTTATTTCGCACGAGTCTTTCCATCGGCTCGCCCGGGAAATTTCTCGGGTAAGGTTTCCCCGGTTTCACATATGTATAGAAATAATATGCGAGATATGTTCCCATAAGCAATCCGTTTGTCGGCATTTCGCCCTTTGCTATAAGCTCGTCCCAGCCGACGAAGCATGCCTTTTCCTCTATCACCGCATCCATGAGCGCAAATGCGTGTTTTGCCTTATTAAATTCTGCGCCGAAGAGACGCTCCGTGTATCTGTCGTAGTAGTCAAGCTCAGAGCCCGTACCCTCATAATTCCAACTGTAATCCGCCATACTTACATGGTTGCGGTCTAGACACTTATCCCATGCGGCATATGATTGGAGCCCTTCCGCATTCTCGTTGTGAGCAACCTCTGCCAGAAGCTTTACATTCGGGACTGAGTTTTTGAGTATGTTCCAATGGTAATATGTGTTCCACGGCTTGACCGTTGCTCGTATGCCGAGCTCGGGGAATATTGTATCAAACATCATCGCTTCTTTGCTGTTTGAGTAAGACCACCAATCTATTATCGTTACATCGAGAAGGTCATTTTTCTCCAAAATATCACGGAATTTCTTCGGGTCGATTATTTTG
>CAKSEF010000090.1 GCA_934446465.1 uncultured Oscillospiraceae bacterium | reverse complement strand
TTCGCCCAGCCGTAATCACCGATATCGATGAATCCGTCATCTGACGGTGTGGGGGCGGGTGTAGGTGTAGGCTCGGGTTTCGGCTCGGGGTCAGGGTCAGGCGTGGGAGTAGGCGACGGGGTATCTCCCCCGCCGCCTCCTCCGCCGCCCGAGTTTCCGTTCGGCGTTGTTGCGCCGTAGACCTTGACTGTGAAGTGGATTGTGCTTTCGCGTCCCGATTCGTCCGTTGCCGTTACCGCAAAGTGGTTATCTCCTACCTGCGATGCGTTCGGTTTCCACGTTATTACGCCCGTTTCGGCGTTTATCTGCGCTCCCGTCGGTGCTGTTGACAATGAGTATGTTATTTCCTCGCCGTCGGGACTGTGCGCCGTTACGCTTGTTGTTACGGAGCTTTCCGCCGTCGCCGTTATATCTCCCTTTGCTTCAAATATCGGAGCGTTGTCAGATGTATGCGACAACGGAATAACGAAACGCTGACCTTCTTTTACGTTATAAACATATCCTGCATTGATATTGTTGATATCCTTATGTCCGCGGATAAGTATAATCTTTCCTATGTTCAAACGTATTTTTCCCGCCGATAAGCCTTCGGCTTCATTCGGATTATTGGTTGCGGACTCAATTTTGTATGCCGCGTTTTCAACTCCGTCATTTTTTACGAAAATGTATTTTCCCGCAAGAGAGGCAACATCATCACACTCCATATCAACATCTATGTAGTTATCAGATGAAAGATTTCTCCGGAAAGAATGAACCATTCCCGAATACTCGGCTTTATCCTCTGCGATACTTCCGATTGTATCACCGTCATGAACATACGCAGACAGCACTGTTCCGCTGCTGTTTACGCTATACACACCGACAAATCCTCTGAAGCTGAATACTTCCGTCCCGTTATCTACGATTTCATAGAGCTCGGAGTTATTTGTTGCATATACGACATAGTCGATTCTGTCCTTACTCGAGTATGTTAATTTAACGGCTCTGACCACATCACCCGACGGTACATTTCCGTTAACCTGAACGGGTGTAATGGAGCTGATATACCTTTCACCGCGGTATGGTTCAAATACGGTTGTAAACAGAGAATCAAGCTTTTCTCCCCCGCTCTTTCTCTGTACGAGAACGTAATCGAGCGTTTTCGGAAGATTTGCATTCGATTTTGTCTGCGGAACCGTTCCTGCGGTTATCGCAACCTCATCCGGAACGAAGTTGTTAAACTGTGTCATTCTCAGTTTTATATTATTACCGTTTACGACTGCCTTGTTATAATCTCGGACGTCAAATTCAACCGCGAAGTTTTCCGAAGCAGGTTCCGTATCACGGCGTACATTCTTCATCCAAGTATACCCGCGCGGATATTTTGTCTTATACGTCCACGCATCCGGCTGAGTATCGGGGTCCTGTCCGTACGGCACGTCAGCTCCCGCGTAGGAACCTACAATATCCTCACCGTTCTCGTCTTGGACAACTGCATCCGGAATCATTGTAAGCCCTTCGACCGCATTTGCATTTTCCGCCTGACTGTGGAAGCTGAACGTATGAGAATTTCCGCCCGTTACACGGAAGAAGTCAACTCCGTATGATACATCGTCGTCCACCTTCACCATAACAACGGTTCTGCGGAAGTTGTCGGTCTTCGGGTTTGCCTTCTTCGCGTCGACATCCATGACCTTGACCTTATCGGTTGAGTCAAAGTGCATCGGAGTTCCGTGGAGCATATCGCCGCCTTGGTCATCCTCGTCTACGACTACCGTATTGTGTGAAATGGTAGCCTGAACCCACTGGAGTCTTTGAGGCTGTGTTCCCGTATTCTCCGGATATCCGAGCTCAGGTGCAAGATTCAATCCATACGACTCGATTCCGAGATTCAGCGCATCAAGGTGCGAATGACTTGCTTTATTTCTTCCGAAGTACATCCAGAAATCTCGGAGGTTGTTGTTTGCATCCAGCTTGTTTACCGATTCGGCATGTTTACCGTCGCGAAGAGCTGCAAAGCCGTATCCCGAGAGCATTTCGCTTTCAGCTTCGAGGTTTTTCTCAGCAAGTGCGAGTATATCGTCTTCGGCTTGTTCGGGATTTTCCGCCATTATATCATAGCGGTAGCCTTCTGCACTGTATCCGTTTTTCATATACAGATACTGTGCAATATTCTTTGCATACGGAGTTCCCCTGAGATTGAAAAGCCCCGTAAGCATCGTTTCATCTGTTCCTTGGAAATCCAGGGACGCCGTAGAACCCGCATCGCCTATCTGCGGATGATGTGATTCCGCAAGGGTGATGCGCGTCAATACATCGAACATCTTCGCAAACTTGGGATGACTGTACAGGTTATAGTCCTTTTCCCCGCTGTACATTGCCATAACGTCAGCCATGCCTATCATGTTGTTTATCCATGTGGCATTGTATCTTGGCGACGACTCATTTCCCATACCGTCGCGGTCAATTTCGTCAATCAACTGCGAGGCGAGGTTGCCTCCCGTTGCGCCAGAACCTGTTATAGTTCCCGATTTGTAAATCCAATCGAGCATTTCAGAGGATTCGGGTTCTTTGTCGAGCGAGACCGCGGCTGCGGCGAGAGCGTACTGCTTCTGTCCGAAGTTTCCGTGGATTCTTCCGTCTTTTTCCATGGTGAATATGGTTTTGAGGATTCGCTCTTCCCAATTCTTCCAAATGTCTTCTGCGCTCTGTTTCTTATTTTCAAGACCGTATTTTTCGGCTTTTGCCGAGAGATAGCTTATTACGTAGCTATCCGTAAGAGCGGGGTAAAATGCGTCTGTTCCGAGCGCGAAGAATCTTGCTATATCACAGTCGTTAATTCTTCCCTGAATTGCGCCGTTACCGCTTCCGCCGTGTGTATTCAGGAACATTTTTTCGTACGGCTTTATGTTGAAGGTCGGATAGACATCGGCAATGCGGTCGAGAAGAATAGC
>CAKSEF010000089.1 GCA_934446465.1 uncultured Oscillospiraceae bacterium | reverse complement strand
CATTTCTCATGAACTGAGCCGTATTGAGCATTATCATATTTAACCCAAACGTCTTGCACGGGAACGGAATACCGTAATCCTGAGTGTGGTCTCCTTCGCTCATATAGAGCTTAAAGAGCTTATCATAATACAGGTTTGCCTTTTCCCGGACATCCTTTTTTCCGCAAATTCTGTAATACTGCGCACAGCCGATTGCCGCAAATGCCTCGCTGTAATAGTAATATTCGCGGAATATTTCCGGTTTGCCGTCCTTTGTACATACGAAAGGCAGGCGTCCTCCGTCAAATGTGCATTTTTCGAGATACCGATATATCCGCTCACACATTTCAAGATACTTTGGATTTTTGTCGAAAAGCCTGTATGTAAGCGCATATGACCACATGCTTCTGCCGAGAAACCATACGTTCTTGTTTGTGTCGCATTCATTGCCGTCATCATCAAAAAATGTCTTTATACCGCCGTTCACATCGTCGGGTGATATCCTCATCCAATACGGCATAATTGTTTCGACAAGGTATTTTTTATAATTCATAATTACACCTCAACCGCCCGTAATTCGAGAGCTTCAAGGGTAAGTACGGTTTCCTTTTCCCCCTTGATAATCTTAACCGTTATCGGCAAATCATAATCGGTATTAAGCAGATATATCCTGCCGTTTTCATACACCGAATATCTCAATCTGTCGGAGCCTATAACTACTATATCACAATTTCTCGCGCTTGCGGAAACAAACTCGCGCATAACCGCTCTGTAAAGCGGGCGCAATGCGGGATTTCCTGGGTATGCAAGGCTTGTTACAAGCGTTGCCGTTCCCTTTCCGAGTCTGTTTTCAACAACTGCCGGCATCGGACTTTGCGGTGCCGAAAAATCATCGGAAAGGCTTGCCGCTTCAAAACCTCCGCAGAGCTCAACATCGGCATAGTCGACGTAGCCTGCCGAGAAAACGGGGTCGCATTCCTTCGTTTTTGTTCCCGGGTAGAGAATGCCCTCGGAAAGACTTATTGTCCCGAATTTGACGCCTGCGTTTGTTCTTATCCTTTTTCCCGTAAATCTGCATCCGAAAAGCTTTTTTATCTTTTCCTCCGATATCGGGACATATTCTCCGTTCCTAGCCGTTGCCGTATTAAGATGCGCCGCGCTCATAAGAAGTTTTCCGCCGTTTTCGACATATTCAACGAGTTTGTCTGCATTTTCCCCGGTCATTGAATTCCAGCCAAGAAAAATAAGATATTCATAACGGCTGAGCTTTTCCGCGTCGGCTTCAATAGGAACAATATCGTACATTCCGTAGGCAGGCAGCGCAGATGTGTCGTTGTCGCCGTAGTTCATAACCTCATCCCATGTGCGCTTCGTGCCGATTTCGTCGAGCAGCCTCCATGAATATTCGGCGTCGCCGTGTCCCCATTCTTCTCTGCCGAATTGGTTCCAGACGGAGCTTCCGCCCCAGCCGCCCCAGGCATCATGAAGCCCCGACACAAATCCCACGGCGGTTTTAGGGCCGTTTTTCGGTCTGTCGTCTTTCTTTATGAACTCGTTCATGTCCTGCATTACCCTGCGGTAGTCCTCACAAAGCTCCGACGACTCATTAAAATCATATCCGTATGAATGTATACCCGTATCTCCGCTCTCGACAAGCATGATGTTTGACCCGGCGAGATACGCATACTTATATGCAAGCCCGAGTCTCTTTCTTTTAAGCATATCGTCATGCCTCATACCGCCGTACCATTCATGTGCCGCAAATGTTCCCCACACGGGGAGATTACGGGCTCGCGCGGCTCCTCTGACAGACGATACGATAATATCGGGATTTCCGCATAAAAGCTCAACAAGAGGCAGTGTTACCCCCGCTTCGATGTTGTATTTATTAAGAGCGGTTGCCTCAACCGACAAAAGATTCGGCATATTATATTCTTTCCCTATATTCACATACTCGGAAATTTTTGAAATGTATGCCTCATGAGCGTCCCTCATATCCCTGCGCGGTTCTTTTATAAACTCATAATCACGGCGTCTCTCGGGCGAGAGTCCCCCTTCAAAATATCCTTGCATCTTGCACGCCGCAGAGCTTCCCGACTCCGCTATTATATCTCCGAGAAAAAACTTTCCCGCTATTTTATTGATTTTTCTTACCGTTTCGGCATCCAGCCTGCACTTTTTATCTCCGGGAGCGTGCTGTATGGCATAACAAAAAGCAAAATATATTTTGTTTTCGGCAAGATATTTTGCCCACTCAATATAATAGCTCTGGTCGTATTCTTCTGTTCCGCGCGGTCGTATTGAAACAAAATTGAATCCCTTTTCCACGCATCTTGTCCTTATTTCATCAAGAATTTCATTCGGGTTGAATGAATGTTCTCCGATGTGAACACCGTTCAGAACGATATCTCTTTCCATTATACCCTCCCGTGCTTTATAAAAGAGCAGAGCTCTCACTCTGCTCTTTTATTATCTGTTCTTTATTTTGCGTATTTCAGTATACGCTCTATAAGCACCGCAACCTCGGCGCGGGTAGTGTTTGCCTTCGGGTCAATAAGACCGTTCTTGCCGTTTACAAGACCGTTTGCCATAAGCGCCTTTACGGCTTCTTTTGCATAATCCGAAACGCTTTCAAAGTCAGGCGCCGTTACGTCTCCGTCTTTAAGCTCGTAACCGAGCTTACGGAGTGCGCGGTATACGATTACCATCATATCCTCGCGCGTTATCGTATTTCTCGGTGCGTACTTATTATCGCCTATTCCTCCGACTATTCCGTTTTCTTTCGCTATTGCAAGCTCTTTCGCGAAATAGTCAGCTTCACTTACATCGGCAAAATTTTCTTTTCCTTCTCCTTCGAGCTTAAATGCACGGACGAGAAGTATCGCAAAATCTGCGCGCGTTATATTTGCGGACGGTGAGAACGTATTCTTGCTTGTTCCCTTTATTATTCCGTCCTTTGC
>CAKSEF010000088.1 GCA_934446465.1 uncultured Oscillospiraceae bacterium | reverse complement strand
GACAGATTACTATTTCGTCTGCAACTGGCGAGGCGATGTAATTCAAATCTACAACGCTACGGGCACTTTGGTCGGAAGCTATGATTACGATGCCTGGGGCGGAGTAACCGAAAACGCTACATCAGCCGATACTCAAAGCATAACCGAGACCAATCCAATTCGTTATCGTGGTTATTACTACGATACGGAGACGAAATTCTACTACCTCAAGAGCAGGTACTATGACCCCGCGGTAAAGAGATTCTTGAATGCGGATGGTTTAGTTTCAACAAGTGTTGAAGATGCCGCGAAAAACATGTTTGCATATTGCTTGAATAATCCCGTAATTTATGCTGATCCTGATGGAAATTCATTCATAGATATCGGTAAAATGGTATGTAAAATTATACGCTCTGTTGTAAACACTATGAGAAATTTAGCTGCAAACTGCAAAAAGCAAAATTCAATTAGCCAAAGTGATGACGCAATAAAATTCTATATGGATAAATTTATAAAACCCGCTTTGGAAGAATTATGGAAATCATATGCAGATAAGTTTTTTGAACTTTCAATTTTGCCTAGAAATGCGATGTCTTCGTTAGCGGGCTCGATGTGGGATCCAGTTATATCGGGTTTTAGAAATTCTGGAATTGCGTCATTAGCTCTTGCTTGTGCAGAAATTGGTTGGGATTATTATAAATATTTTAATACTGATGCAAATAAGTTCTATATCTCAGCTACGATTACATTAGCTGGTATTGCAACTACCGCTGTGATTGGTACAGTGGTTGTTCCAGCCTTGGGCTTGACGGGAGTAGGCGCTGTTGCAGTAACAATAATAGGCGGTGTCGTTGTCGGAGCTTTTGAGAACAAAGCAAAAAAACACTGGGGAATAGGATAAAGAGGTGGTTTAATGTCTATTTTAATTGAAGAAATTCCTTTTGCGGTACTATTAATACTTTTAATTGCTATTTCAGCTTTATGCATTTATGCCTATTTCGATACAGAAAAGAAAAAACCCGGTCACCCTGCAAAGTATATTTTTATTTCTGCTATTCCGTTATTTGTTACAATTATTGTTGATAGGTATGTTTATGATAGCACAAATGAAAAAAGAATTTTGTGGGCAGACGCATTAACGCTAATTGCGATTTTTCTTGTATATTTAACGGCAGTAATTACATTCGTTTTGGCTCATAAAAAAGGATTTACAAATAAAAAGATTGTTGAACAGAACAAATTATTATTAATTTTATTTGCTATTGCATGTGGAATTGCTATAGTTTGGTTGGCAGTAAGAATGTTTTGAAAAAGTCAATTGGTTCTTTTAACAACTGTGCCGTTACACACTAAGCCTCAATATGCTTATGATGAATTATACCAAATTTGAGTACGATATCGCATAACGGCTTTAATTATTCGTTTACATACGATGACTTTGGCAACGTCACAAATATCAAGGTCGCGGGCAGTGCCGATTCAGAGAATAAGCAGTCGATCGTTTCATACGGCTACGATTCAAAGCAGAGGAATAACAAAATAACATACGGCAACGGAACTGTTATTTCCTATTCCTACAATGACGACGGAAATATCTCGGATATTTCGTACAGCACAGGTCAGAAATATACCTATACATACAACGAGGACAAAGCCCTCACTGCGTCATACGATTATTCAAGTATGCTTGCCTCAATTTATGAGGACGGCAGAGTTTCGGCAATGAGGCTGTTCACCGTTGCAAATTCTCAGCCCGTGCTCGGCGAGACGGTATATTCTTATTCGGTGAACGATGACGGAGAGGAAACTGTCACAACCTTTGGCAGAGCGTATACAAAACATAATTCGACGGAAGAGTATATTTCAAGCACGGATTCGGTAAAGACAAAGAGCTCTCTATCATGGAACGGATGGGAAGTTTTAAATACCGAGAGCGAAAGCGACTTTTTCGGCAGAACAACCGGTAAGCATTATACCGTCAATCTCGGTGAAGATGATCATCCGAATTTCGGCACGGAGTATACCTATGCCGATACAGAGACAACGGCAACGAACAAGATCAGCCGAGTTAAAAACACGCTCAACGGTGCGGTGAAATCCGATTACGGCTATACATACGACAACAGGGGAAATATCCTCACCGTCAGCAAGTCGGGTGTGCTGTTCCAGCAGTATGTTTATGACGAGGCAAGCCAGGTCAAGGCGGAATATAACTACGCCGAAAAAACGGCAATGACCTATGTTTACGATGCGAACGGAAACATAGTTTCCAAAACACCGTACACAAATGTCACAAGCTCTGACCTTTCGACCGCAACTCAGGGTACGGCTATCGTATACGGTTACGGCGACAGCAACTGGTCTGATAAGCTGACGTCATATGACGGACAGACGATAAGCTATGACGCAAGCGGAAACCCGACGTCCTATAGGGGCGAAACGGTAACGTGGAACGGCAGACTCATGACGTCGTACACCAAGGACGACCGCCGCTATGAGTATTCGTATAACTCGGACGGAATGAGAACCGTCAAAAGAGTGTACGAGGACGACGAGCTTGTCTACACATATACCTACATTTGGGACGGTGACGTTCTTCTCGCAGGCAGAATGGAAGTTACGGATGCCGACGACCCCATTACAATAAGATATCTCTATGACGACAGCGGCGAGCTTTACGGAATGGATTATAACGGAAACGGATATTTCGGCTTCATTAAGAATCTGCAAGGCGATATTGTTTCGATTGTTCCGCTCGATCCCGAAAGCAATGTCGAAATCAATATGGAGTATGACGCATGGGGCAAGCCGATTCATGTGCAGGGTTCATCTTTGGCGGAGGGCTTCATGATGGCGGTTCTGATGGCTGTCACAAATGTCGGCTACCGCGGCTATTTCTACGATTTTGAAACAGGCCTCTATTACCTCCGCTCCCGTTACTATGACCCCGAAATCGGAAGATTTATAAATGCGGATGATACGGAGCAGTTGAAAGTTCCGTCAAGGGCAATGTGTGGCTTATCAAATGAAGTTTTAACAATTAACTTATTCACTTATTGTGGAAATAACCCCGTTATGAGAATAGATCCTAATGGACAATTTTCCAATAATAT
>CAKSEF010000087.1 GCA_934446465.1 uncultured Oscillospiraceae bacterium | reverse complement strand
AATAAGTACGCACCGAGAAATACGATAACGCGCGAGGATATGATGGTAATCGTATACCGCGCACTCCGTAAACTCGGCTATGAGCTTAAAGACGGAGACGTAACGGCGCCCGACTTTGATTCCGTTTCGAACTATGCAAAGGAAGCCGTAAAGGCACTTATGGCAAACGGTCTTGTAAACGGCAAGAACGGGTATATTGACCCGAAGGCGAATACAACCCGCGCCGAGGTTGCGGTACTCCTTAAAAGAATACTCGATTTCACGGCAAAATTATAATCAACACACGAAAGTGTGTAAAAATAGGAGGAAAAAACATGAAAAGAAGAACAAGAATTTTTGCGGTTTTGCTTTGTGCAGTAATAGCCTTCTCTCTGTGCGCGTGCAAGCAAAACGGCAAGGATACGGCGAGCGGGCTTACATCGAACGATGTAATAAAGGTTGTTTCAATTTCAAACCCGAGCTGGCCAATCAATGACAAGAACTGTAAGGCATGGCAGTACATTGAGGAGGGCACGGGAGCAACGGTTGACCTTCAGGCAATCCCCGACTCGGACTATTACTCAAAAATTCCGCTCATGTTTGCCGCGCCGGATACGCTCCCCGATGTTATGGCGTTTGACAACAAGCCCTCGACGGAGGCTTATGCGGTGCAGGGTGCGCTGATTGCGCTTTCTGATAATCTCGATAAAATGCCGAACTATGTTTCATTCATGAACTCGCTCCCCGAGGCCGACCGCACACGGCTTGAAACAGCGAGAAAATCCTCTGACGGAAAAATCTATTACACTCCGTCATACGGCAGAGAAAAGATGCAGGGAGTCCGTGCATGGCTTTACCGTGAAGATATATTCAAGAAGCACAATCTTAAGCTCCCCGAGACGATGGAAGATGTATACAGTGTTTCAAAAGAGCTCAAGAAGCTTTACCCGACAAGCTATCCGTTTTCCATGAGAGAGGGATTTAAGAATATCGAGCTTATCGGCTCGGAGTGGAAGCAGTATTTCTCATCGGACACATACTACGATTATAACGACGGGACTTGGCATTACGGAGCGGCGGAGGACACCATGCTCGAGATGATTACGTTCCTGAAAAAAATGATTGACGAGAAGCTCCTCCCGGCAAACTTCCTCACAATAACTACGAAGGAGTGGCAGGAACTCGTTATGACCGACAGGGGTTTCATCTTCCCCGACTATCAGACAAGAATAGACTTCTTCACGCCGACAGTAAGAAAATCAAATCCCGAGTTTACGCTCAAAGCAATGATTCCGCCGATTGCAAACAAAGAAAAGGGAACAAACAACCTTGCAAAATATAACCTTGACAATTACGGAGTTGTAGTCTGCAATACGGGAGACCGGAAGAGAATCGAAAATGCCCTTAAGTACGTCGACTGGTTCTATACGGATGAGGCAGCAGAGCTTCTCTCGTGGGGCAAGGAGGGAGAGACCTACGAAGTAAAGGACGGAAAGCGCGTTTACATTACTGACGACAAGGGCTCTCAGCCGAACACTCTGTACGGATTCTCGCTTCCGGGGACAATGCTGCGCTTTGACCCTGACGCCGTTGACGCGTTTGAATCGGAGCTTATTTCCGAAAACCGCGATATTACGCTTAAATACATGAATGAGAATGTAAACCCGACGACATTCATAGCATTTACGCCCGAAGAGAGGGCAGTGCTCGTTCAGGAAGGTGCAGCTATCAGGTCATATACAAAGGAAATGGTATCGAAATTCATTCTCGGCCAGGAGCCGCTTTCAAAGTTTGACGAATTTGTAAAAACTCTCAATGATATGGGACTTGAGAAGTTCATCGGAATATATAAAAGCGCATACGACAGAATAAAATAAAAAATGTGCCCGACAGTCAAGACTGATTGTCGGGCGCGTTTTATGCACTCAAAGGTCATTAAACAGGGGAGACACCGATTCATATTCTTCGCGGGATTTAATCATGTGCGGATATGACGAAATACTGACACCGCGCCTTGCGCGCATATTTGTCGGAATGTCATTGAAAAACGCTCTGAATTGCTTTTCCATATATGTAAGATCTCCGAAACCGCATATATCCGAAATATATGAAAAAGTAAATGTGGAAAAGGTACACAGCATTATGGCATGTCGGACTCTCAGCATCTGAAGATATTGGGAATACGTACAGCCTATTGTGCGTTTAATCAGCTTAAAATAATTCGTCTGGCATATGTGGCTCATCGATATAAGCTCATCGCGGTGTATCGGTCTGTTAAAGTTTCTGTTCATAAAATAAACGGTTTTCATAATCGGAATATATTTGTATTCGACAAACGGCTGTATTTTTTTGAACGTTTGGTCGGGTATTTCAAATTCGGAAATCCCGAACAATCTGCATAAGAGCTTTGAAATTGCCGAGGTGTGCTGAACCTTAAGACTTGAATAGATTTCCGTGAGCTCTAAAAAAATGTTTTTTGCAATTTCTCTGCTGTTTCCAACAAGATGTGTGCAGATATGCTTTTCAAAACCGAGGGTATCGGAAAAAGACGGGAGAAAAAGATGCGAAACCGCAGAAAGGGATTCCTTGGAATACGGTCTCTTAAAAAGCGAAAACATTATATTAAGCTGAATAAGAGTGCAGGGAGAATCGGAAATTACATAGTGGTGCGGGATTCCGGGAGGAATTATTATGAGGGTGTCCTCGGTGCACTCATAAGAGGTATCGCCGACAAAGTGCGTGTAATGCCCCGAAACGCAGTACCATATCTGAGAAAAGTCGTGAAAATGCGGACGATCCGTTTTGCTGAACGGAGAATATGAGCACAGGTCATAGGAAAACGGACAGCACACCTTTGTGAAACGCTCCCACATTCCGTCAAGTATCGGTGTTTCGGCCGAAGTCTTTTTCAATTCACTCACCTCCGAGTCGTATATCTGAATTATAGCACTAAACGGTCAATGTATCAACTTAAAAAAATTGAAATAAATGTAATATATGACGAAATACGGCGACTCTATGTGATATATTTTAAGAACAAATATTGTTCTTGGAGGCGAATGGAAATGGTAAAAAAATTAAAACGTTTTTCTGCGATTATAATTGCAGCCGCACTTATAATCTCGCTCGCACCGCAGACTGTATTTGCGAGTGATACAATCGTGCTTGATTTTAATAAGACAACTCTTGTAACAGGGTCGCATGATGTAACAGCGGACGCGAACTTTGAATTTGTAGCGGCGGAAAGTGCCAAGCCGTCCAACCTCTGGGC
>CAKSEF010000086.1 GCA_934446465.1 uncultured Oscillospiraceae bacterium | reverse complement strand
ACCGTACATAAAGATATAGTGGAGAGGCTTAAGACGTTTGACAAAAACCTTTATCTTGAGGTAAAGAAGGTTCTTGACGAAAACAAGGCAGAACGGCACCTGCGCGGAGGAATGGCAACAAGAAAAAAATACCGCGGAGGAGAATGATTTCACGATACACGAACCGGAGACGGGAAATTTAATGTTATACGCACCCAAAAGCGCACGGCTTTTGGGTGCGTATAACTTTTATGCGTTTTCTATTCGGCAGTCGTAATCAATTAAATCGAGAATGCTCTCCTCGAGGAGAATGTCCGAAAGCTCGATTGTAATTACATAGTTTCTTGTTCCCTTTGCGTTGTCCTTATTTATGGCCGTGTCAACAACATTTACGCCGAGCTTTCCAAGCTTCTCAACAAGCTCGGTCTGATAATTCGGAACATCTACGCCCTCGATATATATGGCCTTGAGCGCCGGTGTTCTCAGCCAGCGGAAGTTTTTATGAAACAGAAGCTGAATTATCACTATTGCGATGGTTGTGAGTATGCCGAGCACATACATTCCCGCACCGATGGCAAGACCGATGCCCGAGGTCGCCCATATGCCCGCGGCCGTGGTAAGACCCGTAATGGAGCTCTTATGCACGAATATCATGCCCGCGCCCAAGAAGCCGATTCCGCTTACTACCTGGGCGGCAATTCTTGCCCCGTCCGCACCGCGCATACCGTATTCTCCGATGGTTGAGTCGCTGAAGCCGTACTTTGAAATTATCATTATCAGCGCCGCGCCGAGGGCAACTATGCAGTGTGTGCGCACGCCTGCGTTCTTTGAACGGTTTGTTCTCTCAATGCCTATGACCATGCCGCAGGCGCCCGCTACAAGCACGCGAAGCATAAGCCATGCCTGAAAAGTTAAAAAGTTTTCCAACGGTTTCACCCCTTATGTATAATACAGAATAAAAATGCGGGGATTTATACAGGTACGATAAATTATATGATAAACCAAGTCAATGTAAAACATAGCCGGCAGGGCTTTATTTTTTGACGTGATTAATATATAATAACATAAGATATCAAAATTCTGAGTGGTTTGGGTGTCTTATCGTACAAAAGGAAGTGGTATATATGGGAAAATATGCCCAAAAAGCAGAAAAATTGTTCACGGAAGGATATAATTGTGCCCAGGCTGTGTTCTGCGCGTTTGCGGAGGATATGGGTATGGACGTCAAAACGGCGGCGAGGATAGCGTCATCCTTCGGCGGGGGAATGGCGGGAACGAGAAGCACCTGCGGAGCTGTCAGCGGAATGATGCTTGTGCTCGGCGCCATGCGCGGCTACGGCGGCGGGGACGAAATAGGAAAGCGTGCCGAGCAGTTTTCGGCGGGCAGGGATATGATTGACGAGTTCATTGACAAGAACGGCTCGGCTGTTTGCCGTGAGCTCCTCGCGGAGGGAAAGAAACGCACTTGCCGTGAGCTTGTGGCACTTGCCGCCGACATAGCGGAAAAGTATGTAATATAAAAATGTGAGGCGATGCCTCATATTTTTATATTTTAATCATCTGAAGATAATCCAGGATCTCAAATCCCCGGCGGGAGTAAAGCGCGCGTGCGTGCTCGTTTTCCTCCTCAACCTCAAGGCGGAGGCGGCGCACTTCACCGCTTTCCAGAAGCTCTGATGCGTACTCAAAGAGCGGGCGCGTAAGCCCGAGAGAACGGTACTCGGGAAGAAGATATATATCGTCAAGCCAAAGCTCGGTTCCGCCGACGGCGGTCTGAAACATCCGCACGGTTATGGCAAAGCCCGCCGTCTTCCCTTCATGCTCAAAAATGAAGCCTTCAACGAGACCGTCCCCGTTGATTATTTCATTGAATGTTCTCTCATGTGTTTCCGTATCGCTCTTTTCGATTACGGCGGGGGAAGAAAAGAAATCAGAGGCCATTCTTATGTAGTCATCGTGGTCTTCACGGCGCATTTTTCTCATCATTGCAGTATTCCTCCATGTCGGTATATACAACATTTTAGCATATTTTGGAATTATTTACAAGGTGTATTGAATTTCATGGAAAATCTGGTATAATTAAAAATGTTAATTTGGAGGAGAAGAATATGGATTATCTGAAAATAATGGGTGAGAGAGCCGTTTCGGCGGCGCGTGAGCTTAATCTTCTCTCGGACGAGAGGAAGAACTCGGCGCTTGTGCTTGCGGCAGAATATTTAAGAAAAAACAGCGAAAAAATTCTTGCGGCTAACGAAAACGATGTCATAGCCGCAACTCATGCGGGAGTAAAAAGCTCGCTTATTGACCGGCTCCGCCTCACTGAGGACAGGATAAACGCAATGAGCGACGGGCTTATTCAGGTTTCGGAGCTTAAAAATCCCCTCGGAGAAATTGTTTTTGAGACGGAACACAAAAACGGAATGAAAATCTGCCAGAAGCGTGTTCCGATAGGCGTAATCGGAATAATTTACGAGTCGCGTCCGAATGTTACGGCGGACGCCTTTGCGCTCTGCTTTAAAACAGGGAATGCCGTTATACTCCGCGGAGGAAGCGACGCGATTAACTCAAACATCGCGATTTCCGACTGCCTGCGTTCGGCACTTGTCGATTTGGGCATATGCGGAGACGCAATTCAGCTCGTTACCGATACCTCGCGCGAGACGGTGCGTGAGCTTATGCGTATGAATAAGTACATAGATGTGCTTATCCCGCGCGGAGGAGCAGGACTTATTAAAACCGTGCTTGAAACGAGTACGATACCTGTTATTGAAACAGGCACAGGAAACTGCCATGTATATGTCGACGAGTTTGCGGATATCGGCATGGCGGTCAGAATTATTGAAAACGCAAAGACACAGAGACTCGGCGTATGCAACGCCTGTGAATCTCTTGTGATACACGAAAAGATTGCGGAAGATGCGCTTCCGAAAATCTCCGAGACGCTCACGGCACACGGAGTCGAGATACGCGGGGATGAGAAGGCGCGCGCAGTCTGCCCTGATATCAAGCCTGCATCGGAATCCGATTGGGGGCGTGAATATCTCGATAAGATAATATCTGTCAAGATTGTTCCGTCAACAGATGACGCGATTGAGCACATCAACAGGTACAGCACCAAGCATTCGGAATCGATTATAACCGAAAATAAAGAAAACGCCGATAAATTCCTTGAACGCATAGACTCGGCGTGCGTATATGTGAACGCGTCTACGAGGTTTACCGACGGATTTGAGTTCGGGTTCGGCGCGGAAATAGGAATAAGTACGCAGAAGCTTCATGCGCGAGGCCCGATGGGACTCCGCGAGCTGACATCCACGAAATACTGCATCTACGGAAGCGGTCAAACAAGAGAATAATGAAAACTCTCCGTAGTATTTTGCAAAAATACTACGGAGAGTTTTT
>CAKSEF010000085.1 GCA_934446465.1 uncultured Oscillospiraceae bacterium | reverse complement strand
CACCGAAAGATCCGAATGTTACCGACATTATGCAGATATCCGATCCCGAAAACGCAACTCTTTACAATGACCTGACGGAAGCTGTGCGGAGTATACCTTCAAGTATCACGTTCACCTGCCGAGCATGCTCATAACGGCAGATGTTCCGGCAGGGCAGATTTTAGGTTAGCATTACGGATGACAGCATTCAAGCATTTGACCGAATAAACGGGAGCTGCCGCGAACTTTGCGCCTCGAAAAAAGCGCTGAATTGAAAGGGAAAAGTCCGATATGAAAACGAAAAAAATGCCGATCTCTTAATTTTTTTATGCTGGCCGGTATATTCCGCATCCTATATCGGGAAGATAAATTATTCGGCGAATATTACTAAAATCATAGATTTTTATAACATAACCAAAGCCGAGGCCGGTATCCCGCTTACCCTTCTCTTTTTTTCTTATGGAATAGGTCAGGTTATAAACGGTGTTCTTTGCAAGAAATATAATTTAAAACTAACTGTTTTCGGAAGTCTTTTCGCATCTGCGGCAATAAACTTCGCAGTGGCGTTGAATACCGATTTTGCGGTTATCAAGTGGCTTTGGATGATAAACGGATTTGTATTATCAATATTGTGGCCGTCTCTGATACGGCTTCTCTCCGAAGATTTGCCCCGGGAAGCCATGGGTAAATCAAGTGTGGTAATGGCATCAACTACCGCTGCCGGAACGATAATCATTTACGGTCTGTCTTCTTTATTTGCTTATTTGGACAATTTTAAACTTGCCTTCTATACTGCCGCCGTTACGGAAACATTTGCTGCTGTCTTCTGGCTTCTTCTGTATAATAAAAAAGCCGTTGTAACCGAAACGGACAACGGAGAATTGAGCGGCGGTGCGGAGACGGTAAGTTCAAGTGCCGTACAAGAGCCTCAGCAGACGGGAAATAAAAAAAGATTTTTCTGGCATCCGTGTATCTGTTATGTTTCTTCGCGGTCGGAGTTAATTTAATTAAGGACGGCTTGGTAACATGGGTTCCGTCAATATTGAAGGATGAATATTCGATCACGGATTCTATATCTGTTTTATTGACGCTTCTCTTGCCCGCGGCGGCCATATTCGGCAACCTGTTTGCATTAGCGGTGCATAAAAAATTTCCGATTACATAACACAATGAGCCTTGTCTTTCGGTATTATGTTTTGCTTTATCGGAATTATTATAGGCAGTATCAAATACGAACAGGTACTTGTTACTCTTGTCGGGCTGACTGTCGTAAGCCTGCTGGCATCCGGTATGAACAGTTTAATTACAACCATATTCCCAATGTTTATGAGAAAAAAATAAACTCGGGAATGTTTGCCGAAGTCCTAAACGGCTTCTGCTGTTTGGGAGGCACTATAAGCTCCTACGGGCTTGGTATAATCGCGGACAATTTCGGCTGGACATCGGTGTTTTTGTTTCTGATGGAATTTTGTGCGTTGGTATGTATTATATGGTGCGGATATGTTTTTTACAGGCGAATTTTAAAAGAAATACATAAATACAGAACGGTATGTAAGCAAAAACACCACAATATATTGCGGTGTTTTTCACTTGGCGGAGAGAGTGGGATTCGAACCCACGGTACGTTGCCGTACGACGGTTTTCAAGACCGTTCCGTTATAACCACTTCGGTATCTCTCCATATTCGGTAAGTTCATTTTGACTTACCGATAAATTTTACCAAATTATATGATAATTGTCAAGGCATATCGAAAAAATTACTGTTCCGCGGCGGCGCCCGTGATTTGGATTTCCGCATTGAGCGGAACTATCGCCACATATGAGTCTCCCGGCACAACCGAGAGCTCCGTGCCGTCCTCCGTGAAATATTTAAACGGCGCGCTCTTGGAGTCCTTCTTCCATGTTATCTTTTTTGCCGTTCCGTTTACAATATACGTTCCGTTTCCGCTTCCGACGGTATCGAGATCAAGTCTTCCCGCAGTATCTCCTTTTATAACATAGGAGTTTATGTTAAGGATAAAAATATTCTTAAACGCAAGCTGTGCGTTTTCAAGTGCGTCCGTATGCGCCTTTCCGTACTGTCCTATACGGTAGACCTTGTTATCCTTATCGTATGTGTATGTTCCCGTTTTATACGAAGAAAATTTCACGCTTATATTCTCGGCGTCCGTTCCCGAATAGTCGTCCTCAGACCCGAACTTGAACGCGGACGGCGCATCGCTCGTCATACGAACTCCGTCGCGGTTTATCATTTCGAGAAGCTTTTCTCCCGAAGTGAATACGCTGTGCTCGTATCCGGCGCTTTTGATTCTCTGCTTGTCGCGCCAATAGAACTTGTTGTTTCTTCCCTGTATTAAATCGAACGAGTCCATTCCGCGGGATTTTATCTGCCGATATGCTTCTTCGCTTCCGCCGAGGTGTATATATACGGCGTCAAGCCCCTGCGCAAAATCGAGATAATACGGCCGCGCGCTCCTAATCGTTCCTATTTGCGGAATATCGGACACATCTTCAAATACGGCGAGAAGTCTTGTTATTCCGCCCTCCGCAAGAGCTTCGTAAATTATTCCCGCATGGGATATTCCGTACTGCGGAAGCGCTTTTTTTATGTTGTTTATCATTATCGCAACGGGACGGCGGTTTACATCGTCCTTCTTAACGGGAAGTCCCGTAAGCCTGCTAAGATACGCAGACTCTGTCTCCTGCTCTGTAATCGGCTGACTTATATTTTCTTCGGTGTCTTTCTTCTTGCATGATGCGAGAGAAAGCGCAATAACGACTGCCAGCGCGAGCGCCGCAATTCTCCTAAAACCCAATCTTCATTCACTCTCCGTTTTCTTTTTCCTCTATTCTAACATAAAAGAAACGAAAAGTACATAAGTATTATACATCATAACGCGCAACCAAGAATACCCCGTTTTCCGCGCCGCCCTCCGTTTTGATTTCGAGAGTGCACGGGAGTGCGCGCTCATGTATACTGCACACTGCGCTCCCGACAGCTCTTCCGCGTGATGCACGCGAGTATGAGCCGTCGATTTTCCGCCCGTTTACGCACAGCCATGCACGGCCGTCCATTTTCGACACGGTCAGAAAAAACAGACAGTACATACCCGTCCTGTTTATCACGACCTTTGTCATATCCTCATCCGAAACCCACGACGGAGGCGGGTCTGACACGTACATGGCAAATTCTTTTCCCCCGCGCTCGGGGAAGAACAGCGCGGCAAAGCTCGGAGATTTATCATTATCCATACGCACTCCTCCTTGCCATATAGTATTCTGCTTCCCGCGCACATGTGAAAGGACGTTCCATTCGGAACGTCCTCTTATTTATGTCTCGCGCACGCGGTATTCCCCGCTGATGTCCGACGGCTCTGTTTCCGTCTCAGCCGTAACCGTAATATTCCCGCCCGGAGTACATATCTCGGGTAGGACCGCATTTTCATAAGATGCCGTGTTTGACTCCGCAATCAAATACGCATTTTCCCAGCCGTTCCATGCGGTTATCGGGCTTGTCGGCGTATACAGGTCATTTTCGCTTCCGATGTCGATGTAGACAGTGGACATAGTGGGGTGGTCGGAATATGTTCCGTGCACTGCCTTTGCCT
>CAKSEF010000084.1 GCA_934446465.1 uncultured Oscillospiraceae bacterium | reverse complement strand
TTACCAGATTACGGGTAGAGATACTCGGAGACAGGCATTGCTTTGGTTGCGTCAACAATCACTGCAATGCTTTTCTTTTTTTGCAACACTCAATACACATCACTCCCCTCACAAACAATATTTTTGCTGATATTTTGCAGCATCAAATGAAACCCCGCAAATCTCTGCCACTCTCTCCGCAGACATACCCTTCGCCAAACGGTGGGGAATCATAAATTCTCCCGCAAAGCACTTTGCCTGCCATTCAGGGTCATTATACGGTCTGACCTCTGCATGGTTGAAATTTCTCCGCAGTTTAAATCCGCAAAAGCAGAGTGTAAAATAATGTCCGATTTCATGGGCAATCGTCATGCGGTCTCTGCCATTTCCACGGCATGCCCCTTCATAAACGCTCTCTTTAATTTTGATGTGTCCCGTATGCACGTTTGTTTCTGCATGCACACCTTCGGAGAGCTCATCATCCCAAACAATTTCATAGCTGAAGTTATCAAGCACTTCTGCGAGAACATCAAGCAGTTCGATCACAGGCATACGCAGTTCATTTTCCAAGCCGAGATTTTTGCGGAGTGTATCCGCAAGAGCGCGCAACCCTACACGGGACCTTGACTCAACAATATAATCTGCCAATAACTAATCCTCCCCATGCTCCCTTAAAATGCCGAGCAGCTTTTTTGTCATTTCCTTATCTAATGTGTCAAACCGCCTTGCAAAAGAAACGGCGAGTCTGCGGCTCTCGTCGGATACATTTTGAATATCCAGCTCAACCGTATCCCCCGAGCAGAGAATAGCATCCTTTAATTCTGAAACTTGAGCGGGTGTCAGCGAATATATGCTTCCAAGCTTTTGAATCCACGAATCAGGCACCTTCTTTTTGCCGTTTTCAACTGCCGAAAGAAATGCGGACGAGACCCCGAGATTCTGTGCCATATCGCGCAGGATTTCTCCCCTATCAATTCGTATATTTCTTAAAAATCTTCCTACACTTGTACGCATAGCGAATCCCCCCTTAACCGATTTAGGTTATTTCTATTATATCGCGCCTCACTACAGTTTTCAACTGTTTTAGGTTAATTTTTGTATAAAATTTACAGCACCCTCGATTTATCCAGAATCGAGGGTGCTTTTCATTACTTCTTTAAGAGTATATTTTTCTTTGCAAGGCGGTTGATAATCGAATCCGTGTCTGCGGTTACTTCTTCGCGCGTGAGCGTTCTCTCGGCGTGCGAGAATACGAGTCTTACCGTAATCGATTTTCCCGAATCGTCGGAATAGGTATCGACGACTGACACGCGCTTAATGAGCGGTGAGTTTTCTTCTTCGATTGCCTCCGAAATCGGACGGAACGTATCGCATACGAATGTGAGGTCTGCCTCCATTGACGGGAATTTTGAAGCTTCCTCATATTTGATTCCCTGATACTCGACCTTTGTTAGCTCTCCGACATCTATTTCAAGGTATACGATTGAGGCTTTCCTGTCAATCTTCTTTGCGACGGTCGGATGTACCACGCCGATAACTCCGAGCCTTTTGTCTCCGCACATAATTGCGTTGAAGTTTTTCGGATGCGTATATCCGTTTTCCGCCGTGAGCTTTTCAAAATGCAGCTTTCTGTGCTTTATATCGTCAACCGCAACGGAAATCATTTCTATGAGCTTAAAATAGAGCTTTTCCGTGTTTTCCGTCTTGTCAAAGAGCGTAACGGCGAGCTTCTTTTCCTCGCGGCACATATTCTGTGCGTCAAGTCCGTTCACCACACGCCCTATCTCGAATATCCCGAAGCCCGGCGCAAATGACGTATTTATCTTGAGCTGGCAGAGCTGTGTCGGCACTATTGAACGGCGAATGGTCTCTATATTCGGGTTTGTCGCGTTCTGAAGCCTTACGTTCTTCTCAACCTCAATACCGAGCTTTTTGTATTCGTCCGTATATGCCCAAACGTATGAATGCACCTCATGGAGCGAAAAACGCTTTACGAGAATATCCTTGAGCTTTTCCTCAACGCTTTTCTCCGCCTCCGTGCGTATCGGATAGAGCGGGGACGAAGCGGTGTTTATCTCGAAGTTGTCGTAGCCGTAGATTCTCGTGATTTCCTCGATTATATCCGCTTTCATGGTTACGTCTTTTGTGGCGCGCCAGCTCGGAACGACGACCTCGAAATCATCTCCCGAGAGCTTCACTTCAAAGCCGAGCGAGGAGAGTGTTTCAACTATTGTGTCGTTTGAAATTTCGATACCCGTATAACGGTCTACGAATGCCTTGTCAAACTTAAGGTCTACCGTATCGTATTTCCTTGCATACTCGTCCGTAAGACTTGACGTTATGCGGACTCCGCCGTCGATATCGCGCAAGAGCTTTACAAACCTCGCGATTGCCGTAACGGTCATCTCGGGGTCAAGGCTCTTTTCATAGCGCATGGACGCATCCGTTCTGTGAGCGAGGCGGACGGTGGACTTTCTGACCGAAACCGCGTCAAACGTTGCCGACTCAAGCGTAAGCGATGTTGTATCTTCGACTATTTCCGAATCGAGCCCGCCCATTATTCCCGCTATTGCGACGGGTGTGTCGCCGTTGCAAATCATGAGTGTATTCTCATCGATACGGCGGTCAACTCCGTCGAGCGTCCTGAACTCAAACGGTGAGTCAAACCTCTTAATACGGATTTTTTCAACCTTTCGCGAGTCGAATGCGTGCATCGGCTGACCCATTTCAAGCATGAGGTAGTTTGTAAGGTCGGCGAGCAGGTTTATCCCGCGCATACCGCAATAGTAAAGCCTTATACGCATATTCTGCGGGCTTACGTGCTTCGTTATGTTTTCGAAGCTCAAGCACGAATAGCGGAGGCAGTTATCGTCCTCAATCTTCATATCAAGCTTCGGGAGCGCGGAGAACTCCGCGAGGTCGACCGTCTCAATCGGCTTCAGCGGTCTTTTCGCGAGAGTTGCAAACTCGCGTGCTATTCCGTAATGTCCCCAGAGGTCGGGGCGGTTTGTAATCGATTTGTTATCGACCTCGAAAACTATATCGTCTATCTGATAGAGCTTTTTGAGGTCAGTTCCGTTCGGTGCGTCCTCGGGGATATCCATGATTCCCGCGTTTTCGTCGCTTATTCCGAGTTCCTTTTCGGAACAGCACATACCGTAGGACGTATAACCGGCAAGGGCGCGCGGGGCTATTGTAATATCTCCGATTTTTGCGCCGAGCTTTGCGAATGCCGTTTTCATGCCGACACGGACGTTCGGCGCACCGCACACGACGTCGGTAAGCGCGCCGTCGCCTGCGTCAACCTTCAGAAGGTGGAGCTTCTTTGACTCGGGGTGATTCTCGACGGACTTAATCTCCGCAACGACAATTCCCTCAATATCTCTTCCTTTATAGAAAATTTCGTTTTCGACCTCTGCCGCGGAGAGTGAAAATCTGCGTATAAGCTCGTCCCTGTCGAGACCCGTAAGGTCAACGAAGTCAGACACCCAATTCATTGAAATTAACATTTTCTTCCCTCCTTATTCATCGTCCGTGAACTGCGAAAGATTATCAAGGTTTGCGCCGTTTAAGTCGCGTATGTCCTTGATTCCGTACTTCATCATCGCAAGGCGCGTGAGACCGAGCCCGAATGCGAAGCCCGTATATTCATCGGG
>CAKSEF010000083.1 GCA_934446465.1 uncultured Oscillospiraceae bacterium | reverse complement strand
GTTTGGGACTTCGATGCCGCAGGTTCGAGCCCTGTCACTCCGACCAAATAATGGTAATCCGAACTGCATTATCCAAATGGGTGATGTGTTCGGATTTATCATTTCTATTGAAACGCGCTTTAATATGCAGCGCAACTGATGAAGAGGGCGGGTACACCATTATAGATGTTCCCGCCCTTATTATGCCTTGTTCTGTCTGTTACCGGGACGCAGGCGAGCACCTCTAAGCACCTTCCATACCTATGATGAAGCTGCCTTGCACATCCTTGGGTATCTGTTCACCGGAAACTGAGCAGAAATCGCTTTTGACCGCATGGATTACCACTGTTTACAGCGGTGGAGATTTTGAATCGACAAAATTCAAATCATTATGGCATTTACGATTTCATAAACTCGCGAAGCTCTGCGACCGAGCATCCCTTACTTTCATAATAAGCAAACATATCGGGCAGCTTCTTTTTATCGTAACTTGTGATACAATCGGACAGCACATGAACGGTGTACTCTTTTTTTGTCATATTGAAGCATGTGGACTTGACACAGACCGCAGCATCCGCACCTGCGACAAAAAACTCTGTAATGCCGTGCTCCTTAATGAAACCTTCGAAAGCTTCACTCGTCAAAGCATTACTCTTTGTCTTGACGAAAATATTGTCCGAAACAATTTTCAGCTCCGGCACCAACTCTGCACCATGTGTGCCGGACTTAAAGGTTCTTGTTCCCGCGGACTGATTGTTATGCTGAATATAAACAACATACATTTCTCTGCCGACTGCCCAGTCAATCGCTTGATTGACACGTTCAATGATTTCCCTGTAGTTTTTTGTGATGTCATTCTGAAGGTCAATCACGACCAAAGCACTGTTTTTCATAATGCGTTTTCTCCTCCGATCATACAGATGCGAAATATGACTTTAAAATTCAGAATCGGCAAGGTAAGTAAAATCACCGACAATAATATCAGGGTTCGTAATTGTCGGTTTCACATAGATTTCTTTCTCATATCCGGCACTCGGATGAATTGTATTCGGATTAGGAAATTTCCCGTCTTTTATTGCATTTACCTCTTTGTATCTTTTTCAATCTTGTCGGTTCTGTCAATAGGTGCGCAGCAAAAAGCTCGTCTGTTTTATAATTATACCATATTCCATTCCAAATACCAACAGATTCGGGAATAAAAGCACTGTATTTAGGTATTTGTCATTTTCACTTTGAAGATTTGCTGTTTTGTCCGTTTTCATCCCCGGATTCATTTACTGCATCGCAAATTACGACCGAAAAACTTGACTTTTGAGTGGTTTGGCGTTACTATACCGACATGCGAACTAATTGCAGTATGCACGTTTTCAGAGTAATGCCGAGCTTTATTCACATTTATGCTGTGTGTTCGTTCACCATTCAAAAAAAGAGGAATACTATGAAAATCGTTAAACCGTTTCACGGACAAATGTCCGACAGCTTCCGAGCTGCTTTTTTTATTATTTTGTCCGGAGGATTTCAGGATGCTTACACATATATGTGCCGCGGCGGAGTATTTGCCAACGCGCAAACCGGCAATATCGTGTTACTCAGCACAGCCCTGTTTCAGAAGGAATGGCCGACAGTTCTGAAATATCTCATTCCGATTATTTCCTTTCTTGTCGGTACGGCAGTTGCCGAATATGTCCACATACGGTTAAAAAGCTACGAGAAAATCCACTGGAGGCAAATTATCCTTCTCGGCGAAATCATGTTGCTTTTTATTGTCGGCTGTTTACCTCCCTTCATCGAACCGCTCGCCAATGCTTTGGTATCGTTTGTCTGCGCCATGCAGGTACAGACATTTCATAAGATACGCGGCCACGCCTATGCCAGCACAATGTGCATCGGTAATCTGAGAGCCGGAACAGAAGCCCTGTGTGCATATTTTCGTGTGCGAAACAAAGAGATTTTACATAAAGCACTCACCTATTTCGGAGTAATTTTGGTGTTTGGCTTCGGTGCGGGACTTGGCAGTATTTTAACGCTTGCATTAGGATACAAAGCGATTTGGCTGTGCTGCATTTTATTGTCTGTCAGCTTTGCTATGATGTTTGTACCGGAAAGACAGAACAAGACATTTCGTTAGCTACCGTTTGACTCCCTTTAAAACTGATGATTTCCCGACCGGGTGCATATTTTATGCACCCGGCTTTTTTGTGTTTCGCAGCAATATTTGTCTATAAAATGATATACATATTACTTGCTTTCCGCATCTTGGCTTTGTAAAATTATGGTGAGGTAACAAAAAACAGCTTGATTAAACTTTATCGTACTGTGTCGGGAGGAAGATTCATGAAAAAGAACTTTGCGGTTATCGGATACGGCGGTCAAGGCAGTTGGCATGCGTCCCAAATACTTTCGAGCGACGTTGCCCGCCTCAGCGGAGTATACGACATAAACCCCGTCAGGAACGAATGCGCGGAAAAGAACGGGATTTATGTTTATCCGTCTTGTGATGAAATACTGAGCGATTCCGACATTGACGCCGTTGTAATTGCCACCCCGAACGACTCGCACAAAGAACTCGTCCTCAAGTCATTAAATGCGGGGAAGAACGTAATCTGCGAAAAGCCTGTTGAAATGTCTGTGTCGGCATTTGACGAAATGACGGACGCCGCCGCAAAATCGGGAAAGCTCTTTACTGTTCATCAAAACAGACGTTGGGACGCAGATTTTCTCTCCGCAAAAAGGATTTCCGAATCGGGCGAAATCGGCGGGCTTATCAACATTGAATCGAGGATACACGGCTCGCTCGGAATCCCCGGTGATTGGCGATACCGTAAGGAATGCGGCGGCGGTATGATACTCGACTGGGGTGTACATCTTATCGACCAGATGCTCCAAATAATAAAAGACCGCATTACGGAAGTTTACTGTTCCGTTACAAACATCACGACAGGCAAGGTTGACGACGGATTCAAACTCAGTCTGTATTTTGAGAGCGGAAAAACCGCGTATATCGAGGTAGGAACCTATAACTTCATCCCGCTCCCGCGTTTTTACATACAATGCACGCACGGCAGTGCAATGATTGACAACTGGCGGAGTCGTCCGCAGATTGCAAAAATTAAGACTTGGGAGAAAAGAGATGTCCTGCCCGTGCGCACGGCGGCGGGGATTACAAAGACGATGGCTCCGCGCGATGAAGAAACTCTTGACATATACAGCACGGAAATTCCAAAGAGCGACGGGCATGATTTTTACCGCAATTTCTGCACTGTGCTTGACGGAAAAGCGGAGCCTGCAATTAAACATTCCGAAACAAGACGCGTACTTCAGGTTATGGAGTCGGCATTTGAGTCCTCGGAAAAGAAACAGCGCATAGAGGTGAGCATTTAATGATACGGTTATGCACAATAGGAAAAAGCGGAGATTAAATATCCGATAAAGGAGGAAATTCTATGAAACTCGGCATTGTAAGCGCAATTTATGACGGATTTTCATTTGAAGAAGCCATAGACAACGCAGTAAAGAACGGCTGTGATTGCATTGAGGTCGCGTGCTGGCCGTGCGGAAAAGCAGAAAGGAGATACGCGGGAGTAAGCCATATTGACGTGAGCAACACATCTCCCGAATACATTTCCTATATAAAAAGTCTCTGTTCGAAGAAAGGAATCGAGATATCCTCACTCGCTTTTTATCCGAATACTATGGACGGCGACAAGGCGAGACGCTCGGCAAATATCGAACACCTACGGAAAGTAATCGGCATGAGTGCGCTTTTGGGCGTTAATACGGTTACCACGTTTATTGGCAGAGACCAATCAAAAACAGTTGAGGAAAACCTTGAGCTGTTCCGCGAAAT
>CAKSEF010000082.1 GCA_934446465.1 uncultured Oscillospiraceae bacterium | reverse complement strand
GACGCTATAGTTAAGGCTAAGCCCGCCGCTGCAAAGGGTGCATATCTGAAGAGCTGCACAGTTTCTTCAACAATGGGTCCCGGCGTTAAAGTAAGCACAGCTAAGTACGGTGTTTAATTAACACGATTACGACTAACGATACAACACAAGTAAAGCCGATGAGAGATCATCGGCTTTTTTGTGCTCATATTTCAGAATGCTTTGCGAGCCTCAAATATAGTAGCAACGTTATCGCATAGGGCAAGGTTTACATTGATGATGTGTTCACGATATGGAACGGCGAGAAAAGCGGCGACTTCGGCAAGTCAAACTACTGTGACAAGTGGTTTATGTTGTTGTCTGTGGCTATCCGAGGAGGACTGTTCCACCCGAACTGCCGTCATACTATGGGACAGTACATAGATGGGCTTACAAAGATACCTCAGCCTATACCCGCCGAGAAGATACGGGAACAGCGAGCACTCGAAGAAAAGCAACGTGCTATGGAGCGTAAGATAAGAGCGCTCAAACGCAAGGCAGAAGGCACGCAGGACGAGAAGAAGGTCAAGGAGTATAAGCGTAAGCTCCGTGAGGAGCAAGGCAAACTCAGAGAGTTTATCAAAGAGCATGACGACGTTCTCCGCAGAGATTATTCAAGGGAGAAGATCTACAGCGGTAAGGGCGAGCCGAAACAGGAAGCACCGAGAACGGAAGAAGCGCCTGTTAAAGCTACCGATACCGAAAGCAAAAATCCTGTTCCGACAGATAAAGAGCCTTATGTTTCTAAGCCGGAAAATAACGAAAATACAATGAATTTTGTACAGCCTGAGCCTGTAAAGAACGTTCAGAGCAACGAAGAAACAGACGATACGCCGACTGCGGTTGTGTCTGATGAAGCCGTTGAAACTGCCGAAACAACAGAAAACGTACAGGAAACTGTAAAGCAACCTGTTGAAGCAGTGACAGACAGCGAAGAAGACGTACAGAATTTTACAGATGATACTGTTGACAATTCGGATGAAAGTGATATAATAGAGGAAGAAACAGTTTTCGAGCCATTGTCGGCAGATACTGTTGTCCCTGTATTGCGTGAAGATTCAAAGGAATGGATTAACCGTCTGTCCTCAGAAGAAGTTAGAGCAATCAAGAAGTACACGAAGAACAGCGGAGATCCCAAAGACGATAAGTTCTATGCAAGACTTAATTCAATGCTTCGTGGGGATATTCCCGAAGATGACACTTTGAAATATTATTCCGATGTTATATCGGGTGCGATAGCGAAGTTTGAGTTAAAGCACGACATTATCTGTTACCGATCTGTCAAACACAATCCTGTGGAAGGAATGAAAGTTGGCGATATATATGAGCCTAAGCAATTTATCAGCACAGCGGTTTCAATATCAGGTGTACTAAAAGGCGATTATTTTATTACGTTTTTAACTCCTAAGGGGAGTAAGGGTGCTTATATTGAACCGCTTAGTAAATATCCGAAGCAACGTGAATTGTTGTTTGATAAAAATTTGAAATATAAGATAATAGATATCAATGGAAGAAAAATAATTTTGGAGGTGATTAGATGAAAGACGAAATTCGCATTCCTGAAGGCTTAATTGAAAAAATTTATTCAGATATCGATGCCGCACTTGAATCTGGAGAAGATGACTGGGATGAAGAAACCCGAAAAGACTGGGAAGAAAAAATGAACTCATAAAACCGCCCACAGCAGTGAGCGGTTTTCTTATACCCAAAGGAGGCGCATATAGAATTATAGCACATTTTTTTTGAAAAAAGTATTGCATAAATCGACTGTATGGTGTATAATATATTTTAGGGGGGTGATGAGTTATGAATACGCCATTTGAGCCAATGGCATTACCGTTTAGTCCAGAATATGTTGATTTAAACGAGGTTGTTTCAGACATTGCCGTTGCGTCGACAAAGTTAGGCGAATTTAATGAGATGATGGAACATTCTAAAATCGCATATACTTATTCAGTTAATCATATGATTAGGATTGAGTCACTTTATTCAACAAAAATTGAGGGTACTCAAACCACGATCGACGCAGTTTACGAATCTGATACGGAAAAAGATGAGATAAAAAATCCAGATATAAAAGAAGTGCTCCGCTATAACAAAGCATTAGATACTGCAAGCAAGGAGATAAATAATAATCCTATTACAACAAAACTCTTAAAAAGGATACACGAGATCCTTTTATGCGGTGATGTCAGAAAAAATTCACGATTTATTGCCGGCGAATTTAGAACACAGCAAAATAGAGTTGGTGATCACGTGCCTCCAATTGCAGCAAATGTTCCACAATGGATGGGTAATCTTGAACGATATATAAATAATGATTACAAGTTTGAAGATAAATTGCCTCCAATAGTTAAGGCTGCGCTTATTCACGCTCAGTTTGAAACGATACATCCATTTCCAGATGGTAATGGAAGAGTTGGAAGAGTTTTAATTCCGATTTATTTGTTTAAGCAGGGCGTTGTTTCTACTCCGTATTTCTTCTTAAGCCAAGAACTGGAACGCAACAGGGTAAAGTATTATTCATTTTTGCAAGGCACAAGGTCATTAACAGTTAAAGGATTCACAGATTGGATAAAATTCTTCTTAAATTCCATTATCAATCAAGCGAATAGAGATATTGCTTTTTTGAATAATCTTGACAAACTCTATGAAAACACGTTATGCACGATGAGAAGCAATATAAATACGATTAATTCAGAAGTTGTAATAAGAGCAATTTTTAAAAGCCCTATTTTCACTATTGATATGCTAAATAGAGAAACGGGAATAAACAAAAACTCTTTGAGAAAGTATGTTAATATACTAAAAAATGAAAATGTCATATTTAAAGATCAAAAGAGCAGAAATTCTAGATTCTATTTTATAGAGTTGTTAGACTTGCTTTAATATGGTATTTTATTGATTAGAATAAGCATCTTGTGAAAACAGGGTGCTTTTCTTATACCCAAAATCAGAAAGGACGGATATTATGGATGAAAAAGCAATAAAAATTGTAAGAGAGTACATAGAAAAACATCTCGACAAATCGGATGTAAAGCCTGATTTTGAAGTTTACACAGTATGGAAATGCAAGGTATTACAGAATTGGAAGTGCTTGCTTTCAAGTACCCTTCCTGACGGCATGTATTATGAACTTACATATAATGGCGATAAAAAAGAGTGGTATCTTGACGCATACAAAAAGTTCGAGAACAAGGTCATTAAAGAATAATAGTTAATCAAATATCGGAACTAAGCACCTTAACGGGTGCTTTTTTCATACAAAAATTTAAGAAAGCGAGGTAAAGCAATGGAACCCGAAAAGAAAATTCCCGAAGAGGAGAAGAAGCTCGCTCCCGCAGCGGAGCAGAAGGACGAGCCCAAGCCCGAAGAGAAACCCGCCGAAAACAAGCAGACGGACGATAACGGCACGGCAGAGAAGCCCGATGAGAGCAAGGCGGAGGACAAGAAGGACGATAAGCCCGAAGAAAAGGCGGATAAGCCGGAACCTGAGCCTGCACCCGAAGCTTCTGCCGTTCCCGATGCAAAGGACGAGGAGATTTTAAGGCTGAAAACACAGATAGCCGCAATGTCGCTCGGTGTAAAGCCCGATTGTATGGACGATGCTGTGGCTATTGCCGAAAGCTACGTCAAGTCCGGCAAAAGCGAGAACATCAACTCGGCACTGTCGGCGGTAGTCAAGAAATATCCCGATATGAAGGCTGACGGCTCAGACGGCAAAAAGCAGGGCGGTTTCAAGGTCGGAGCAGGCAGTTCCGACAAGGAAGAAAAGCCCGACAACAGCAGACTTGATAACGCATTCGGTATCAAGAAAAAGAAGTAAGAAAGGTAAGGTGTAAAAATGCTAAACACAATCAACTATGCTGAACAGTATACCAATCAGCTCAGAGAGCTTTACGGTCAGGAGTCAAAGGCTGACGCTCTCTATCATTCAAACTCTGACATTCAGCTCAGAGGCGGAAAGACAATAAAGATACCTATAGACTGTATCGAAAAAATTGCAGAAGTTACCGGCACCGATTCAAGGTATATAATGTGCCGGGAAGAACGCTCTATAAGGATACTCGATAAAATTTTTTTGAAATAATTTGGTCAAAAAACGGTCAGTAAAAAAATAAACCGCATAACAATGCGATTTAAATGGTATTTGGCTGGGATAGCGGGATTTGAAAGTTGTGTTTT
>CAKSEF010000081.1 GCA_934446465.1 uncultured Oscillospiraceae bacterium | reverse complement strand
GATTCTGCGATCAGTTCTACTTTTCGCGGGTGTTTACAAAGTTCTATGGCTCGTCTCCGCGTGAATACAGAAAGAAGGTCATATTACGACTCCGCTGAGGCGGTTCTGCCGTAATTTACAAATCACTTAAGAATAACTTCGATTACGGGAACCACCGTATCGGGCTTTGCCGGCGGTATTTTGAAGCATACGCTTCCATTCCCTATATCCGCCGTATCTATCATTTCCTTCTCGGGCAAATCTTCCTCCCGAACCTTGTACATAACATACTGAATCTCGCTTCCGTCGTGGAGGAACTGCGCGTATTCTATGTCGTCCGCAATATTCTCCATTTTGAGATACGCGAACGGGTATTTTTGCAGGTGAATATAAAGGCGCTTCGACTCCTTGCTCTGCGTGAGCTTTGTTCCGTCAGGCGCCTTGTATTTTGGGTCGGCCATCGTACAGCCGTAAATTGACCGCGAGTTGTATTTCATCCAGTCGCGGTATACGCCGAGTGCGTCTTCCGCGCGTCTGTCAAGGTACCCGCGCGCCGTCGGCCCCACATTCATTATTAAATTTCCGCCGAGTGCAACCGTGTCTGTAAGAAGGTTTATGAACATCTCGGGCGACTTCCACGTCATCTCGTCGCGGTAGTAACCCCATGAACCTGACATGGTGTGGCACGCTTCCCACGTTACAAGCTCTTTTGTTTTCGGGTGCGTAATCCACCGCGTCGGCTGATACTGCTCGGGCGTCCAGATGTCCGCATCAATCCCCGCGCGGTTGTTCATAATGATATTCGGGCAAAGCGACCGCACAAGCTCGGTAAGCTTCTCACTCTCCCACTCGTCCTTTCCCTTTCCGCCTCCGAACTGCATCCACGGCTTTGCCGATTTTCCGCCTTCATACGAGAAATCAAACCACATTATATCGATTTTCCCGTAATTTGTGAGGAGCTCGCGAACCTGATTCCGTACATATTCGGCGTATTTTTTCATATCGCGCCCGCAGTCCTGCTCCTCGGCGTCCGCGTCCTCTCTCCGCGGGTGCATGACATCTATCGGAAAATCGGGATGATGCCAATCGATAAGCGAATAATAAAAACCCACACGCAGACCTTCCGCGCGAAATGCGTCCGCATATTCGCGCACAAGGTCCTTTTTGTATTTCGTGTTTGTTATTTTATAATCCGTATACTGTGAGTCGAACAGGCAAAACCCCTCGTGGTGCTTTGTGGTAAGAAGCGCATATTTCATGCCCGCCGCGCGTGCACTGCGCGCCCATTCGCGCGGGTCGCACAAATCGGGGTCGAAATTCTCAAAGTACTTCTGATATTTTTCCTCTTTTATACATTCGCGTGCTTTCACCCATTCGTGCCTTGCCGGCAGTGCGTAAAGCCCAAAATGGATAAACATCCCGAACCTGTCGTGCTCAAACCATTCGGTGTCTCCCCGTGTTTTCATCGTTTCATAGTTCTTCATGTCAATTCCCCCAACAGCGTTTTTCTTAATCCTACCATACCGTGCCTCCAAAATAGAATGGATAAAAAGGCGAATAATATGGATAATCTTTCTCCTTTGCATTGAGAATTTCCCGTCGGTCGGACTCGGAAATAAATGTATTATTTTGTGCATAAATAATGTCATTTCATTCATTGACCGACAACCGCATATACCATAAGATAGCGGAAAGGAGATGA
Source organism: uncultured Oscillospiraceae bacterium (assembly GCA_934446465.1). Lineage (GTDB taxonomy): Bacteria > Bacillota > Clostridia > Oscillospirales > JAAYXM01 > CAKSEF01. The sequence goes on along the minus strand of CAKSEF010000081.1, from coordinate 2,650 downwards.
TGCTTGTGATTTATACGGGCGAATACACGAACGAAATATCATTCCCGCTCGGAGGAATAGGCACGGGAAGTATCGGACTTGCCGGAAACGGCAGACTCATCGATTGGGAGATATTCAACCGACCCGCAAAGGGCAGCGATAACGGATACACTCACATCGCAGTAAAGGCGGAATACGGCGGAAAAGCGGTTGTCAAGGTTCTCTGCGGAGACCAGCTCACGGCATACGCGGGCTCAAAAAAGAGTCCGGGAAATCACGGCATCGGGCACGGAGTAAATCAGCACGCGCTGTCCTCATTCCCGCATTTCAAAAACTGCACCTTCGACGGGGAATTTCCTTTTGCAAGGCTCTGCTTTGAAGATGAAAAATTTCCCGGAAAAATAATTCTTAAAGCATTCAATCCTCTGATACCGACAGACAGCAAAAATTCAAGCATTCCGACGGCGCTCTTTGATATCGAAATACAAAACACAACAGACAAAAGCATCAGGTATTCAGCGGCATTTTCGCTCCAAAACCCGTTTCCCCGCTCCGTCAATAAGCGGAGCGTAAACGGCGGCATAACCATGCTCACCGCCTGCAATGACGATGCGGATACGGACTCCCCGCAATACGGCGACCTTACCGTTGCCGCCGCGGGCAGAAACGTCTTTTGTCAGACATACTGGTACCGCGGAGGCTGGCAGGACGGGCTCGAAATCTTCCAAAACGAATTTTCAACCGGGCGGATGACTGACAGAATGTACGATGAAGCGGGTGCCTACGATGTCGGAACCGTCGTAACGTCCTCAATGGTCGGTGCGGGAGATGAAGGACTCATCAGATTCGCGCTCACATGGAACATTCCGAATAATCATAGGTATTGGAATGAACCCGACCCGACCGTCTGGAAGAATTATTACGCGACTGTGTTCAAAGACTCACGCGCATCTGCGGAATATTGCTTAAAAAACTATGAATACCTCCTCGGCGGCACAAAGAAGTTCCACGACGCGCTTTTTTCGTCCACTCTTGAAAAAACCGTCATTGACGCGGTTTCGGCAACTCTCTCCGTCCTGAAATCCCCGACTGTCCTGCGCCTCGAGGACGGCTCATTTTACGGCTGGGAAGGCACGAATGAGGATGAAGGCTCGTGCGAGGGCACCTGCCAGCACGTTTGGAATTATGCGTATGCACTTTGCTTCCTGTTCCCCGATTTAGAGCGTTCAATAAGAGATTTGGAGTTTAAATACTGCCTGAAACCGAGCGGAGAGACTGCCTTTCGTCTGAAGCTTCCCCTCGGGAGCGGAATGTTCGATTTCAGAGCCTGCCTTGACGGGCAGATGGGCACCGTCGTCAAATGCTTCCGCGAGTGGAAAATATCGGGCGATGATACATGGCTTCGCACGCACTGGGAAGACATTAAGAGCATACTCGAGTACGCATGGAGCGATGAAAACTGCGACAAATGGGACGCTGACAAAGACGGGGTTTTAGAGGGACGGCAGCACCACACGCTTGATATGGAGCTTTTCGGTCCGTCCCCGTGGCTTGAGGGAATGTATCTCCTCGCATTGTCCGCCGCCGCGGAAATGGCGGAATATCTCGGCGATACGCAGAAAAAAGCCGAGTATCTTGCCCTCTTTAAAAAGGGCTATGAATGGACAAAAGAAAATCTCTTCAACGGCAAATACTTCATACAGAAAATAGACCTCAGCGACAAAAGGACAACAGACGCCTACGGCGCCGACTCGTATTGGAACGATGAAAAAAATGAGATTAAGTACCAAATAGGAAACGGCTCGCTGCTCGACCAAATGCTCGCGCAGTGGCATGCAGACATTCTGGGACTCGGCGATATTTTTGATAAGAGCCAGAGGAAATGCGCGTGCCGTAATGTCTATAAAAACAATTTTAAGCAGTCGTTGCGTGATTTTGTCAATCCGTGGCGCGTTTTTGCATTGAATGACGAATCCGGTGCCGTGATATGCGACTATCCCGACGGCGTGAAAAAGCCGTATATCCCGATACCGTACTCGACCGAAGTAATGACGGGCTTTGAATATGCGTTTGCGGGACTGCTGATAAGCGAGAATATGCAGGAATGCGGATTACGGGTAATCGACTCGGTCCGCAAAAGGTATGACGGAAAAAAGCGCAACCCATGGAGCGAAATGGAGTGCGGAAACAACTACGCAAGAGCTATGGCGTCCTTTGCCCTCATCCCCATTTTCGCGGGGTTTGAGTTCCACCTTCCGAAAAAGTACATAGGCTTTAATCCCATAAATGACGGATATTTCAAAACCGTGTGGAGTCTCGGCAGCGGCTGGGGAACCTTCGAGAAAAGCGGCGGACGCGCGATAATCCGCATTGAAAGAGGAAACCTAAAACTCGAAAAAATCGGAATGAGGTTTGCGGATAATATAACGAAGCTGACCGTTGACGGAAAAAATGTCGATTTTTCGTTTACCGACGGAATTATTCATATAAAAACCACAACGGCGTTAGAGAACATTACCGCCGAGTGGGAATAATAAAATCGCTCATAATCGAATGATTATGAGCGATTTTCATTGTCTTCTCTGCGAAAAACATTACATATTAACTATTTTTCTGACCGTATTCGCAGTTCTTATCGTCAGCTTTCGGCTGATCCCTGCGCTTGCCGTCT
>CAKSEF010000080.1 GCA_934446465.1 uncultured Oscillospiraceae bacterium | reverse complement strand
GCAATACGTCAGGGACTTATGCAGGCTGAGAACGTCATTTTGGAACCGTGGTGCGCATTTTCCGCGCGCACGGAAATATCGCTCGCGGGAAAAATCATAGCCGATACGGAAAGAATGGGAGGAGATACGAAACCGCCCGAGCCCGACGGGGAATACAGCATAATCAGCGGACGCGCACCCGCATCCGCAATAGTTGATTACGCCGAAAGCCTGATAACGGAAAGCTCGGGGCGGATAATCGTCTCGACAGTATTTGACGGATACGAAGAAAGCCGTATGCAGGAGCAGATTATTTCGGAAACGGAATACCACCCCGAGCGTGATACGGAAAACACGCCGGACTCGGTATTCTGCGCAAAGGGCGCGGGATTTAACGTCAAGTGGTATGACGTGCCGAAATATGCAGACACATAAAAAGGCGAAGGCAAAAACTTATCCGCCGACCGAATAAAGAAGCCGCCGTAATACAACGTATACGGCGGCCGTTTTAATTTGAAACTTCAATTTCCCTATCGGCTAATCCTTCATAAGGTCAGCAACGGGATTGTTTATGAGAATGTACGTGGAATCATCGTAGTACGGGTGCGAATACGAAAGGCGCGAATCGATTTCCTCGTCCTCCGACGGTTCGGTGAATTGGGAGAATATAACATCAACATCACCGTTTACCAGTGCGTCGATCAGTTTGTCCTCAGGGTATTCCTTGATGACAAGCTCGGCTTTTAAATCCGCCGCTATTGCATACGCCGTGTCCGTGTTAATTCCAACAAGATTTCCGCTCTCATCGCGGTAATTATACGGGAATGCGTCGGCAGAGCAGATGCCGACCGTCAGCTTGCGTCCGCTTACTTTTTCATAATCGTGCGAAACGGGGCTTTCGGTCTGCGTCTTTTTGGAAGACGGTGAATGTGTGCGCGAAATCTTTTTCGCCGTTCCGTCTGATTCCATAAGCGTGATAGACGCGTTAATCTGCATGGCAAACGTGTTGTTTTCGGGCGGCATATATCTCATAACCGCGCACAGCTTACGCTCGTCAAGTGTGTCCTCAAGTCTTTTGAAATCCGTTCCGTTGAGGGCGGAATCAGCGTCCGTCGCGGGGAGAACAACACCGTGTATTTTCTTATCGCGCAGAGCTTCAAGCGCACTCTCCGACGTGCTGTATGATATGAGCTCCGGATTGCCTACTCGTTCTTTAATCATTTTATCATCAACCTGACCTTTTACATAACCGAGTTTATACCCGGAAAACTGTTCATATGCGTGAAAGCCTATTTCCGGCGGTTCCTTGTACCCGCACGATGCCGTAACGCAGACGAGCGCGAGCACGGCGGAAATAAGCATCAAAAATCTCTTCATGTCAAAGCACTCCCTAATCAGTTTAATGATAGTATTATACGGCAAATCCGATGAAAAAACAAGGCGGAATTGCTCGAAAGACCTCTTGTTTACAAATTGTTTTTAATCGCTCGGGGAAGGCGCGTCATTGACATTGAATTAAAGCGGGTGTATAATATATCGGTAATTTTTGTATTATACGGCTTCCGTCCGTGAGCTTTGGAGGTATATTCATATGAAATATATGGGACTTAACGAACTGAGAGAAAAATTTCTCTCGTTTTTCGAGAGCAAAGGGCATCTCCGTCTTAAAAGCTTCCCGCTTCTTCCGCAGGGTGATAACTCACTTCTGCTTATAAATTCGGGAATGGCACCGATGAAGCCGTTTTTCTCGGGGGAGGCAACTCCTCCGCGCACAAGGGTTACAACGTGCCAGAAATGTATACGCACGCCCGATATAGAGCGTGTGGGAAAGACATCGCGCCACGGCACATTCTTTGAAATGCTCGGCAACTTCTCGTTCGGCGATTATTTCAAGAAGGACGCAACGCGCTGGGCATGGGAGTTTATAACTGAAGTTCTCGAAATTCCGACGGACAAGCTCTACGTCTCCGTATATCTCGACGATGATGAGACGTACGATATGTGGGTAAACGATATCGGAGTTGACGAGAGCCACATGGTGCGCCTCGGCAAGGAAGATAATTTCTGGGAGATAGGAAAAGGCCCGTGCGGTCCGTGCTCGGAAATATATTTCGACCGCGGAGCCGAGCACGGCTGCGGAAAACCCGACTGCGCCGTCGGCTGCGACTGCGACAGGTATGTTGAATTTTGGAATCTCGTTTTCACACAGTTTTATAATGACGGCAACGGCAATTATACGGAACTCAAGCAAAAAAATATCGATACAGGCATGGGACTTGAAAGAATCGCCTGCATTATGCAGGGTGTAAACTCGCTCTTTGAGGTCGATACCGTTCAAAATATCATGAAACATATTTCCCGAATAGCGGGAGTAACATACGGGGCAGACGAAAAGACGGACGTATCGCTCAGAATAATAACGGATCATATCAGAAGTACGACAATGATGGTCTGCGACGGAGTTATGCCGTCAAATGAGGGCAGGGGCTACGTGCTGAGACGTCTCCTGCGCCGTGCCGCGCGCCACGGAAGACTTCTCGGAATAAAAGGTACATTCTTAAACGAAGTATGCGATACGGTAATCCGCGAAAGCTGCGGAGCGTATCCCGAGCTTTCGGAAAAGGCCGAATACATCAAAAAGGTCATAGCTATGGAGGAAGAAGGCTTTAACAAAACAATAGATTCGGGCCTCGGAATCCTCGGTGATATGATGGAAAAACTCAATAAAGAGGGCAAAAAGACCCTCTCGGGCGAGGATGCGTTTAAGCTCGCCGATACGCTTGGATTCCCGATAGACCTCACGCTTGAAATTCTTGAGGAAAAGGGAATGTCGGTAGACCGCGCACGCTTTGACGAGTGCCTGAAGGAACAGCGCGAGCGCGCCCGCGCCGCCGAGGCCGCACGCGGTGATTTTGCATGGGAAAAGCTCGATTTGGGTCTTGACAAGAGCCTTAAAACCGAGTTCACGGGATATGATAAAACGGAAGATACATCGGAGATTCTTGCGATTGTCTGCGACGGTGCGGTTGCAGAGCGCGCAAATTCGGGAAGCAAAGTAAAAATAGTGCTTAAGAAAACCCCGTTCTATGCCGAGTCGGGCGGACAGGTCGCCGATAAGGGCAGAATGACGACGGATAATGCAGTAATAACAGTCGAAGATGTCAAGAAAACCAAGGACGGAAAATTCCTTCATTCGGGAATTGTCGAGTCAGGCGAAGTTTCTGTCAGCGAGACGGTAACGGCGAGCATTGATAAAAATTACAGAAACGCCATTGCACGCGCGCACTCTTCGGCGCATCTGCTCCAAAAGGCGCTCCAAAACGTTCTTGGAACTCATGTGCGTCAGGCAGGTTCACTCGTCGGTGCGGACACGGTAAGATTCGACTTTACGCACTTCTCACCCATGACGGCAGAGGAGCTTTCGAGGGTTGAGGAAGAGGTAAATGACATAATTCTTTCGGGTCTTGATATAGAAGTAAAAGAAATGGCGGCGGACGAAGCCAAAAAGCTCGGTGCAATGGCGATCTTCGGCGAAAAATACGGCGATATTGTCCGCGTCGTCAATATGGGCGGCTACTCTCTCGAATTGTGCGGAGGAACGCACCTTGACAATACCGCAAAAGCGGGCATGTTCAAAATCACCTCGGAGGCAAGTGTTGCGGCGGGAGTACGCAGAATTGAGGCTGTATGCGGAAAGAACATAACGGCGCGTATATGCGGACTTGAAAACACTCTTTCCGATATTGCGTCCGCGCTGAAAGCTTCTCCGAAAGAGGTTGTCCTGAAGGCGGCTCATATGACCGAAGAGGTCAAATCGCTCAAAAACGAGCTTTCGGCAATGAATGCGAAAATGGCGCGCCTTGATGCGGCGGAATATTTGAAGGCCGCCGAGGATATATCGGGAATCAAGTTTATTGCGAAGAAAATAAACGGTGCAGACGGCGGAACGCTCCGCGCAATCTGCGACGAACTCAAAGGGAAGGACGAAAATATCGTGGCCGTGTTTGCCGGGGTTGCGGACGGAAAAATCGTATTTACGGCAAACTGCAATAAGGGCGCGGTCGTCCGCGGAATAAAAGCGGGAGAACTTGTGCGCGAGACGGCACGCACGGCAGGCGGAAACGGCGGCGGAAAGCCGGATTTCGCAATGGCGGGCGGAAGCGATGAATCGAAAATAGAAAAGGCTCTCGAAACCGCGCGTCAGTTCACTGCGGAAAAATCGGAGGTTAAATAATATGGCAGACTGTATTTTCTGTAAGATAGCCGCGGGTGAAATTCCGTCGGCAAAGGTTTATGAGGATGATAAGGTTTTGGCATTCAGAGACATAGAACCTCAGGCAAAGACACACATTCTTGTAATCCCGAAGGGGCATATATCATCCGTTGCGGATATAAGCGCCGGCAACTCGCAAATTGTTGCGCACATCTTCGAGACGATAGCAAAAATCATCAGGGACGAGGGGCTCGATAACGGCTGCCGTGTCGTGTCAAATTACGGACCTGACGGCGGTCAGACGGTTGAGCATCTCCATTTCCACATTCTCGGCGGAGAAAAGCTGAATACTCATATGGCATAAAAAGATATCCACCCGAATATTGCAATAGTAAAATAAAGGTAGACACATGGAAAACCACCATGTATCTACCTTTTTCTTATGCTAAAATGTAGGGGGGTATTAAAAATAAAAAAAGGATACCAAGTGAAAGGAGTTGGTGCAAACAAGGAGTTCGTTTCTTTAAAAGATGCG
>CAKSEF010000079.1 GCA_934446465.1 uncultured Oscillospiraceae bacterium | reverse complement strand
GAACTTTCGTAAGTAACCGTAACGCCGTCATGCTCATAGTCCCATGAGGCGTCCGACATATACGCTCTTACCTGCGCCTTTCCGCGTTCCAAACCGGTGAGTTCATAGTATATTACGACTTTGCCGTCTCCTCCGTCAAGCGTGAAACCTCCGGCGGACGCGCGGTATCCGTTTGCATCGTCTGTCATTCCCACTCGGCTGAAGGTTACAAGGTGCTTTCCGGCTTCAAGGTATATTTCCGCGTCTGTCTCCGTCATTGCACCGCTCTCAACGGTTTTTACATTGCTCGATTCCATGCGCGCAAAGCCCATGTTTATTCCGTCGCAGTTATACCGTCCGAGATATGTCCCCGCATCACAGGCAAATGTCGCGTCGTCGTATGCGCCGTTTAAGACGTATACGTCCACGTCTCCTCCGTTCTGAGCGATGCCGTGGTGTGCAACCATTTTGTACGTTCCGCTTACGGGAACGTTTATCTCAAACGTCAGGTATCGTCCGCGTCTCATAACTACGTTCTGATCGGTATAATTTCCGTCCGTGCTGTTCTGATAATATACCCAGTTGTTGTCGGGCTTGCTGTCGCCTACGCCTCTCGGTATGATATCAAAAAGGCCGTGCGTGTCATCATAGTCTATTTCGGAAATGTTCGTCTGAACAAACGAATTCATTCCCTGTGCCTTCATGGCAGAGCTTAGGTCGTATTTTACGGTTATGCCCTGCTTGCCCACAGAGACCGTACATAAGAGTGTTTTTTTATCACCGTTTATATCAACTTCTGCCGAAATAACGGCACTTCCCTGCGAAACTGCGGTTACAACACCTTTTGAGCTGACTTCCGCAACGGCTGTATTCGAGCTTTTCCAAACCGCTTCGCTCATCTCCTCCGAGAGGTCGGACATAATCACGGTAACGGAAAGCTTTTTTGTTCCGTTATACGGGATTACAATATTGTCCTCACTCAGCTTCGCGCCTATTGCAACCGTTCCGTTTCCGTCTCCCGAAACAAGGCTGAATCCGCCCGCGGATGCGCGGTAACCGTTCGCATCGTCTGTCATTCCCACTCGGCTGAAGGTTACAAGGTGCTTTCCGGCTTCAAGGTATATTTCCGCGTCTGTCTCCGTCATTGCACCGCTCTCAACGGTTTTTACATTGCTCGATTCCATGCGCGCAAAGCCCATGTTTATTCCGTCGCAGTTATACCGTCCGAGATATGTCCCCGCATCACAGGCAAATGTCGCGTCGTCGTATGCGCCGTTTAAGACGTATACGTCCACGTCTCCTCCGTTCTGAGCGATGCCGTGGTGTGCAACCATTTTGTACGTTCCGCTTACGGGAACGTTTATCTCAAACGTCAGGTATCGTCCGCGTCTCATAACTACGTTCTGATCGGTATAATTTCCGTCCGTGCTGTTCTGATAATATACCCAGTTGTTGTCGGGCTTGCTGTCGCCTACGCCTCTCGGTATGATATCAAAAAGGCCGTGCGTGTCATCATAGTCTATTTCGGAAATGTTCGTCTGAACAAACGAATTCATTCCCTGTGCCTTCATGGCAGAGCTTAGGTCGTATTTTACGGTTATGCCTGCGTCATCCTGCGCAGCGGCAGGAAGTATTGCAAAAAGCATGCAGGCAATTAAAAATAGTGATATCGTTCTTTTCATATACACACTCCCTTTAAAGTCTTATTCCTGTCCCGTAGCCTATTATCTCTCCCCTTTTCATCCTCTCCTTTGTCATTCTGCGAAGAGTTGTGTCCTCGCTGTATTCCTCTATCGGTTTTGTTTTAACTTCCTCATATGTAACCGGATATATGTGCGTAAGCATATCCCCCGCGCTCTCGTCAAATGCGACAATCTTATACCTGCTTTGAAATTTGACTATCAGAGATTCCCTCGGAAGCACCTCGGAAAGCCACGGAGAAAGAAGCCACGAATAGCAAACGAAGAAGCACGGATTCATTCCGAAAATTTTCCCAAATACACTGCGTGCCTCGGCGTATGAGTTTTCACATTCCCCGTCAAAAAGCCTTCCGCCGTCCGGAATATGCACGCTTATGCAATCTTCGTCCTTTTTCAGCGTATAACCGTCAATCTCATAATCGCGGTCGCTTTTTGCTATGTCGAAATTCAATCTTCCTATTCGGAAAATCGTTCCGTTTACGTATCTGCGAAGCCATCGGCGCTGTATCTCCTGCGGAATCCCGTAAATGCCTGTTTTTTTCTTATTGTCTTCGGAAACTTTTGAAAATTCCTTATATGTATCCGCCAGTATTTTCCCGTCTATTCCTTTATTTGCAAGACCTATATAAGTTTCAAAAGACTTTTTCAAATACAGATATAAATTTAAAACTTCAATTTCAATCTTTTCGCGGCGGGCAAAATCGCTCAGATACTTATAAAACTCCTCGTCCCCTATTTCGTACTGCCTGAAGCTCTCCCTTACCGAATCAGAAAAGGAAGCGTCCTTTTCCCTGTCCCTGAGGTCGCAAAAGCTTTTGCGCCCTTCCTCCGCCAATTCTGTTATATCAAAAAACTCAGTATAGGTCATGTCTGAATATACCTCTTTTTCCGCAAAAGACACGGACAGAAAAGTATTTCCGCCCGTGTCTTTGTATGGGTTCTCTTAACCCTGCTTTTTATCTGTTCCAAAGCACGGGGATTTTTACCTTTTCCTCGATAATTATTTTGAGTAGATTGCTTTAAGGCTTTCTCCGTCTTTATAGATAAGATAACCGCGGGCCGCCGTGTCGGTGCCGTTATACGGCTTCGCCGTAAACTGACCGTGTTTTATGCCCAAACCCGTATTTTCCGATGTTGCTTTGCTCTTGCAACTGTCTATAGTTATGTTCTTATCTGCTCCGAAAATTATACCCGCCTCGACAATTTCCTTATCTCCCGCGTCATATTCAATCATGTACGCATAGTTGTCCTTTACCGTTTTGTCAAGAATGATTGTCGGTTCCGCGGTACCCTCTTCGGTATATGTTATTTCCGCGTCATCCCACACGAAGTATGTATAATTCTTCCCGTATGCGACGGCAGTGCCGCTGCGAAGCCATGTAACTTCCGATGGGTTTGAAAATTCGGCTTTTTCTCCGTATTTGTAGGCGTTTCCGTTTACGATATAGCTCTTTTCTGCATCTTTGAAGCGGGCTACCACGCGTGTTATTGCCGATTCGAGAATTGTTTCCGCGGTAAACTCCTTATTCTCGGATATGAGCCATTTATCGAACTTATATCCCGTAAGCTCGGGCGCGCTCGGAAGTGCGGCGGTATTGCCGTCCGCCTCGGCTTCACTTAAAAATTCTCCGTTCTGATTAAAAAATTCAACGAATTTGCCTGTCTTGTTTTTCGTATAAACCGCCGTGAGATAGGTGTTTGTATTCAGTGCGAAGCTATACTCGCCGTCCGAGGAAACCCATTTGCCGTTTTCCTCCGTCCCTCTCAGCCAGTGGCGGAATGTCATACCCTCGATTTTGGGCGCATTTACCGTAACGATTGTTCCGCGTTTTTTGTTTTCCACCTTTGAAACGGTTCCGTTTACGGAATATGCAAGAGAAACGCTGTCCGAAATATCGTAAGACGGCCTTTTTACGACCACCTTGGTTTCAAGCTCTCCGATTGCACCGCAAACCGCCTTAATCGTTGCGGCTCCCTCGGAAATGCCTGTAACCTCACCTGTCGCGGAATCAACCTCGGCAACGGATTTGTTGCTTGACGAATATACAAAACCGTTTATTTTTTCGGCAGTCTTACTGTCGTATCCGTTCGCGGAAACAATCACTTTTTCGCCGACTGATACCGATCCGCCCCCGCTGATACTTCCGTTCATAAGAGCCGAATTGCTCCCGTCTCCCGAAACAAGGCTGAATCCGCCCGCGGATGCGCGGTAACCGTTCGCATCGTCTGTCATTCCCACTCGGCTGAAGGTTACAAGGTGCTTTCCGGCTTCAAGGTATATTTCCGCGTCTGTCTCCGTCATTGCACCGCTCTCAACGGTTTTTACATTGCTCGATTCCATGCGCGCAAAGCCCATGTTTATTCCGTCGCAGTTATACCGTCCGAGATATGTCCCCGCATCACAGGCAAATGTCGCGTCGTCGTATGCGCCGTTTAAGACGTATACGTCCACGTCTCCTCCGTTCTGAGCGATGCCGTGGTGTGCAACCATTTTGTACGTTCCGCTTACGGGAACGTTTATCTCAAACGTCAGGTATCGTCCGCGTCTCATAACTACGTTCTGATCGGTATAATTTCCGTCCGTGCTGTTCTGATAATATACCCAGTTATTATCGGGCTTGCTGTCGCCGACGCCTCTCGGTATAATATCGAAGAAGCCGTTTGTTCCGCCGTAGTCTATTTCGGAAATCATTTTATCCTGAGTCAGGGTGTTCATTCCCTGCGCCTTCATGACGGAGCTTAAATCATATTTCACCGTTATCGCATCCGGGTCGGTAACCGTAATTTCAAGTTCGAGAGCATTTACGCACGACGGAGCCGACGCCGAAATAACGGCTGTTCCTTCTCCCACGGCTTTTATCTTTCCCTCCGAGTCAACCGACGCAACATTTTTGTCCGAGGAATCAAACGTAAACCGTTCTATTTCACCGAGTGTTCTGCTGTCGTATCCGCTTGCGGAAACGATTATTTCTTCTCCGATTTTCAATACGGTTTTTTCCGCATCGATACTTCCGATAACCGCCGTTCCGTTTCCGTCTCCCGAAACAAGGCTGAAACCTCCGGCGGATGCGCGGTAACCGTTCGCGTCGTCTGTCATTCCCACTCGGCTGAAGGTTACAAGGTGCTTT
>CAKSEF010000078.1 GCA_934446465.1 uncultured Oscillospiraceae bacterium | reverse complement strand
GCGCAGGTAAGAGCGTATATGTCGGACGCCTCATGGGACTATGAGCATGACGGCGTTACGGTTACTTACGAAAGTTCAGACCCGGGCATTGCAAGTGTGGACGCACAGACGGGCGAGATAACGGATGTTTCGCACGGTGAAGTTACTATAACCGCAAAAATTGATGACGGAAAAAATGTGCATGTCGTTTCGGGAAAATACAGCTCGATTATCGACAATGACGGAATAACGATTTATTATGACCTTGCAAAGGCAATGCAGGAGAACAATATAATAGGAAGCCTTGTAAGTCTCGGAACGGCGTCAAAAATGACGGCGCTCACATATGAAACGACGGGTGGATTCTTCAGATTCTTCAAAGGGTCGCTGGATTATGATACGGCAGGTCGTTTCATATACGGCAACACGCATCTCATTCTTGCGGACGGGCAGTACGCGGCATATGAAATCTATGTTCCGAAAGCGGGCGTATACGACCTTGATGTGTATTGGGCAGGAAACGACAAAGCACTCGATATGGACGTATATATGAGCGAGGGGAACGTGTCTTTCGACGACAGCGCACATATCGGCTCATACAGCTGCTATAACCCGAAGTACGTATACAGCGAAAAGTATTTTACAATTCTTGAGGAAGAGCCGGCAAGAATTGAAAATGTAAGAATAAGAAAACCCGGCTGCTATGTGATTACCTTCAGGGCAACGGACGGAAAAGAGGGAAACACAAACTGGATATACGCCTCGGCGGGAAGCTTCCGCCTCACATCGGGAGAAAAATATCATCTTGCGGGGGTTATCAGCGGAAGCACGCACGAGGAAAACGAAAATATAATTATCGGGGTTGAAAACAATCACATCGAATATACCGATGTTCAGAATCCTGAAACGGAACAGGTTAAGGTCTTTGTCGAAAAGGAAGACGGTACCCATGTTGACAGGAACATAGAATCCATGAGATATTCAACGGACGACAAAACGGTTGCAAGGGTATCCGAAAGCGGAGTCATAACCCCGGTCGGAGACGGAAGCTGCAATATTACCGCAGCGGCAGTAATTGGGGGTAAGGAATATTCCGCATCGGTAAAAATGACGGTGTTCGACAATACCGGCATTAAGGATGCAAAGTTTATGCTGCCGCATAAAATGTATATCGGCGAAAAGGCAAAAGCACCGGTTTATGTAACAATGAACAGCGGAAACACAATTCAGGTACCTCCCGAAACAATAACCTACGAATATTCCGCGGAGGGTATTGTAACCGTGGACTCCGGGGGTATGGCAACCGCCGTCGCGGAAGGAAAGACAACAATCTCCGCCTCGGCATCATTCTGGGGAGCAAGCATATCCGAGGAGGCGGATGTCGAGAGCGTTGTTCACGAGGGCAAAAGAGAGCCGACTATATATACATATGAAAAACGCGAAAACGCAAAAGAAAATATCAGAAAATACGATTGGGCACGAAACACAAAGAACTCCGCGGTAAAGAAGGCGGATAAGTACCTTGAGAATTACGAACGCTTTTACAATATGATTCCGAAAACGGGAATCCCCACATCGGGACAGATTGCGGAATCGGGAGACCCGAATTACGGATATTGCCGTTATTGCGGAACAAACCTCATGGAGAAGTACGGCAATTACAGCAATGTCGGCTGGAAAGTGGACGTAATAGCGCGTCCGTGGAAGATTCAGTGCATGGAGTGCAAGAGAGTGTTCCCGACCAATGACTTTGAGCTTCTTTACAAGAGAGGGCTTGACGAGAACGGACACTATAACAGAGACCTTGCCGTTGAGAATAACAGAAAAGCAGTCGAAAACGGTGAGAAGGACGCCCTTGTCAACACGCTCTATCCCGAAGTGGCAAATCAGATAACGGTTGAAAACGGCGGAAAACCGGGAACGGAGGTAACCATAAATCTCGGGCAGGGACTCCGCCCCGGAGAAACGGCGGAAAAATGGGGCGTAGACGACGGATTCGGCTATTTGCCGGAGGATGAAAACGGCAAACCTTACTATGTAAATGAAAAGGATAATCTGCGCGAGAGACATTGCTACATTGCATACTACAACCTTGATATGTGGGCCGCGGCGGAGAACGCCGTTGAGGCGCTCAGAGACGCTTATGTTTATACGGGCGAATCAAAGTACGGCAGAGCGGGCGCAATAATTCTCGACAGGATAGCGGATGTCTGGGCGGAGTACGACACATCGGTATATAACGTGCCCGACCATAAATTCTTCCTCGCAGATGCCACTACGGGATACGGAAAAATCCACGGCATTATTTCGGATAACGACGCGGCGGAAAAGTTTATAACGGCGGCTGATGCGTTTTACCCGATGCTGACGGATTCCGAGGTTATAAACTTCCTCTCCGAAAAAGCAAAACAGCACGGAACGGAAAGCCTCAGAAACGACAAGTCGAGCTCGGAAAAAATATGGCAGAACTGGGCAGACGGAATACTTCTCGAAAGCTTCAGGGCGGCGAAGAACTACCAGCTTGACGGAAACTTCGGAATGAAGCAGGCAGTCCTCGCGGCAGCGGCAGTTGCGCTAAACCACGAACCCGAAAGCACGGATATTGTAAGATGGATTTATCAGGCAGGAGAGCTTGACAATGAAACAAAAACCGTAAGCGGAGGAGATGTTCTTCCGAAGCTTGTCGACGTCATAACATATGACGGACTCGGAAACGAGATTGCAGACAATTATAATGTAATATGGGTAGGTCAGTTGAGCAATGCCGCCGATTATCTGTCCGGATATAAGGGAGAGATAAATTATAATCTCTATGAACATCCAAAGTTTTCGGAAATGTTTGCTCCGTACCTGAAGAAAACGCTTGTCGGGCGGCAGCTTCCGAACATAGGCGACAGCGGTGCGACGGGTTCTGTCGGATGGAGCGGTGCGACCGCAATGCTCGTCCGCGGATTCAAGAATCTCAAAGATACGCCTTACGGCAAAGACCTTGCTCAGTATCTGTACATGAGAAACGGATTTAAAACCGAAGGATTGACCTACGGCATTTTTGACGAGGATCCGCTGAGCGTGCAGAATGAAATAAAGGCGCTTGCCGAAGACAATCCCGACACAAAGAGCGATATGCTTGCGGCACACGGATTTGCGGTGCTCCGCGACGGAGGAAACTTTAAATCGGTTACGGCAGGAAACGCAAAGAACAATCAGCGCGACTTCTGGCTCTGGTTCGGTAAAAACGGAGGACACGGACATGACAATCCGTTACAGATAGGGATTGACGCATACGGTTTCTCCCTTGCTCCCGACCTCGGTTACCCGTCAATTACGGGAAAAGACCCGGAAAGACTTCAGTGGACAAGCCGTTCGATTGCACACAATACGGTAACGGTAGGCGACAGACAGGACCCGAACGAAAAAGCCCCGACGGGAAAAATACTGCATTTTGACGACTCGGAAACCGTCAAGCTCATGGACGCGGAGGATACAAATACATTTAACGAAACGGAGAACTACCGCAGAACCGTTGTTACCGTAAAGGTGGACGATGACGTTTCCTACGGTGTGGATTTCTTCCGCGTAACAGGAGGAAAACGCCATACATTCAGCTTCCATGCCGCCTGCGAGACGGCAGTTCCCGCAGACGGACTTAATATGACGCCTCAGACGGACGAAAACGGAGAATACATAGGCTCGTATGTCGGAGTAAATGTTCCCTATACGGCGCTTGACGGAACAACGAAATATTTTACAGGCCCGGGACAGGATCCGTGGACCCGTGATGTATGGGAGTATAAAACGTGCTTCCCGAGAGGATACACATGGCTTTCAAAGGTGCGCCGCGACAAGGATGTCGGAACAAGCTTCTCGGTAGATTTCCCCATCACGGATTACAGAAAACTTGTAACCGACAACAAAAACATTCATTTGCGCCTTACCCAGATGAATAACTTCAAGGCGGATGAAGTAGCTCTTGCCGGAGGACGTGTTCCGGAACGCGCAGACAACAGCATGTTCCCCAAGACTCTTGACTATCTGCTTGTTCAGCGCGAGAGCGACAAGGATCTTGACAGCCTCTATACAACGGTCTACGAGCCATACAAAGGCGAGAGATATGTTTCGTCCATAGAGCCCGTTGAAATTACTCCGAACGGAACAATCGGAGAAAACGACGTTGCCCGTGCGATAAAAGTAACCCATGTCAGCGGAAGAGAGGACTATATCGTCTACGCAACCGACAATAAGATTATATATACGGTAAAAGATAAGGAAAACGGCGGCGAAAAAGTATTTAATTTCCGCGGTTTTGTCGGAGTATACTCCCTTAATGCCGAAGGAAGCGTTATTTACAAGTATGTAAATGACGGCGATATAATCGGAGAGGAAACAAACGCGCCGGGCGAATATGCGGGAACGGTAGCGGACTTCGACAAGACGATGGGCTTCGGAGATTTTGAGAATTACATCGATGTAAATATGGAATGCGATGATACCGCAAGCCTTGCGGAAAAGTATGTCTATATTGAAAACGACGGAAAGCAGAACGCGGTATATCAGATTAAGAGCGCGGAAAAAATCGGGGACGGACGCATTCGGATGGATATCGGAACAACAACTCTTGTCCGAAGTTACAAGGATTCAAAAGATATTGAAAAAGGCTATGTATATAACATAGAAGAAGGGCAGAATGTAAGGATTCCCCTTGCGTTTGAGGATTCAAACTCGCCGAGATTCGAGAAAATAGGCAATAATATTACGGCGAGCGCAGGAAGCTCAATATCGGTAAAGGTAAGTGCGGTAAGTCCGTTAGGCAATGAGATTAAATATAAAGCGGAAAGCCTGCCCCGAGGAGCAACGCTTGACGAGTCCTCGGGTGTTATCAGATGGAAGCCGGACGCATCTCAGGTCGGCGAGAATCATTTTGCAATAACTGCCTATGACAGCGACGGAAGAAAGAGTACGCTTCACTTTGAGATAACCGTCTACGGAGCAACAACGCCGAACGGAAACTCGGGCGGCGGAGG
>CAKSEF010000077.1 GCA_934446465.1 uncultured Oscillospiraceae bacterium | reverse complement strand
CCCTCTTTTATCAGGCTCTCGCGGTATTTGCGGTAAATCGCATTCTGCGCCGCGGACGTCTGGGACTTGAGGAGCTGACCGTTCTCAAGATAATACGTATCCTGCATATCGCGTGCGGGGTGGAATTTCGGGATATTTAGCGACTCAAAGCACTCATAGTCCGTTACGACCTCGCTGTAATCCTCCACGGTAAAGCCCATGGAACGGAAAATTTCCTCGAGCTGACGCTGAACGAGCGTAATCGGGTGATATGACCCGCGCTCAAGGTTTGCGGGAACGGAAACGTCAAACTCCGGAAGCGAGTTAATCTCGCGCTCAAGCTCCTGCGCCTGAATTTCTTCAAGGCGCGCCGCGATTTTTTCGGTCGCGGAACGCTTCAGCTCGTTCACAACCTGTCCCATCGTTTTGCGCTCATCACCCGACAGTGTGCCCATGCCCTTTAAAAGGCCTGTAATCGCGCCGTTCTTTCCGAGGTAGGAAACCCGCGCCGACTCAAGCTCCTGCGCGCTTTTGATTTTCTTCAAATCCTCTTCGAGCTTCGCCGCAAGACGGCTTATCTGCTCTTTCATATAAAAAACCTCCTTATGATAAAAACTCCGCCTCATCTTTCGATGAGGCGGAGAAAACCGCGGTACCACTCAACTTGCGCGGACAAACCTTGCCCGCACCGCTCTTTGCGCCTTAATGCGACGCCCTCATTCCGCTTTCACGGAAAGGCTCCCGAGCCGAATTTCAAAAGCACGCACCTGCGGTTTCACAGTGCCAACCGCTCTCTGGAAGGAAAACCGCGCTTCTTACTCGCCGTCTTGACGGCACTCGTTCACAGCCCAATTATATTAAATTTAAAGCTATTATAACACGCTTTGTACCCTTTTTCAAGATTTTTTGTAAGAAAATCCGAAAGCGCGGCATTTTAACGCTTTATTGCGGAAAACTTGCTTTTTAGCGCACGGACTTTAACTTCCTTTGCCTAAGGTTATTTTTCTCCCGTCTGCTTTAATCAGTCCGTCGGATTCCATGTTTTTAAGCTCTCGCATCATGGCGCTTCTGTCGGCGCAGATATACTCCGCGAGGTAGCTCTTTGTGTACGGCAGCGTGAATGTCCTTTCTCCCGCATCTGCGGACAATATCGAAAACAGGCACATAAGCTTTTCGCGTATTGACCTGTTGCTCAGCACTTCTATATGCTCCGAAAGTGCCTGCGCCTTACGCGCGGCAACGCGGAACATATTCTTTACCGCCGTTGTATGGTGCGGGCAGGCATTCGGACAGCGCTTTGCTATATGCTCATACGACATAAACGCAATCACGCATTTCTCATCACACACCGCAAAAACTCCGCGCTCCGTATCGCCCGAAAACGCAATTACATCCCCGAAAACATCATTTTCCGAGAGGCTTTCCAGCACGGCGCGGTTTCCCTCCGCGTCAATGCGGACGAGCGACACCCGCCCCGAGAGGATTATACACAGCTTGTCGGTGCCCTTTCCGAAATCGCATACCGTCTCCCCTGCCATATAACTCCGCGTTCTTATGTCAAAGCACTTTATCATCTGCCTTCTTTCCTCTGCGCCTGTCCCGTCAAACAAAAAAATTTCCTCGATTTTCATATTTTTACCTCTTTGTTGCATTTGCAACTTTAATATATTTGCTTCTATGATATTATATTATTATAAAAATGTAAATACTATTTACTGAAAGGAGTTAATTTTATGAAAAAGTATGTATGCTCTGTCTGCGGATATGTTTACGAAGGTGAGGTACCCTTTGAAGAGCTTCCCGAAGATTATGCCTGCCCTCTCTGCGGAGTCGGCAAGGATATGTTTGAAGAAGAGGATGCGTAAGAGCTTTATTTTTCGCACGTTTTGTGGTACAATGTTATAAAAACCGTTCGGAAAGAAGTTTTTATATGTTCAAGTATGACACACATGTACACACATCTGACGTCAGCAGATGCGCGCTGATGTCCGCCGGGGAGACGGTCAGACGTTATATTGACGCTGGATATACGGGACTCTGTTTTACGAACCACTATTCGCCGTCATATTTCGATTCGCTTACCGGCTCGTGGCGCGAAAAGGCCGATAAGTTTCTCTCCGGCTACCGCAATGCGCGCGATGCCGGCGGGCTCGACATATTGCTCGGTGCCGAGATACTCTTTGATAACGGGCGATACGGGCATAACGACTATCTTCTTTTCGGGCTTACGGAGGAAATTGTATACGATTATCCCGAGCTTCACCGCCTCACGTTTGAGGAAATGCGTTCCCTTGCCGACGAAAAGGGAATGCTTATCATTCAGGCGCACCCGATGCGTGACCGTATGCAGCTTCTGGAGCTTGACCTTCTCGACGGTATGGAGGTTTACAACGGAAACCAGAACCACGTTGCGAGAAACGAGGAAGTCGCGCGGTTTGCACGGAAGAGGAGCGGTTATATAATGACCTCGGGCAGTGACTGCCACGAAGAAAAGCACGTTGCGCGCGGCGGAATACTTTCGCCGAAGCGTCTCGGCACATCGCAAGAGCTTGCAGAGCTTTTAAAGAGCGGTGATTATAAGCTTATCTGCCCGTTTGACCCGATGACCGTATAATAAAATTTTATATGCACCTCATTTTGAGGTGCATATTTTTTTGATTACTTCAGCGCTAACAGTTCCGCTATTGAATTTACCGTTATTTCGTATGTACGCCCGTCAATTATTTTTACCCGCGGATCTCCCGCCGCAAACGGCAAAATCCCTCTCTCCACAAGCTCAACGCGAAGCACATACGGCTTCTTTATGCTGTACGGTGCTATATCCCGAAAGCGCTTTATCGCCTCTTTCGTACATTCCGCAATCTTTTTATGCGCTTTTTCTTTCGGCAGGAGCATTGCGCCGTTCCAAGTCATTCCGCGCTTAACCTCGCAGGCAACGGTGTTCGGAAGAAATTCGCAAACCTCTTCACAGAGCTTGTCATCCCCCGACACCATAATTACGGGTTTCCCGAGCTCTCCCGCTCCCAGGGCATCAATTTCCGCTTCTCCGACTTTTTTCCCGTTCAGCCAATAGTTTTGTATATTCACGGAACTGAAGGTGTGTTCAAGAGTTGCGCCCGCAGTCCCTGCCATTGCATGATAGCCCAGAAGAATCACCGCGTCGCAGTCCTCCATTCCCTTATAGCGCTCCTCACCCATATATCCGCAAATATAATAATCGGCATTCTCGGACAGTTTATCGAATATTACCGTTTCACTTGAGCCGTGGCAGTCGCGGACGTATATTTTGTCGGCACCTGCCTCCTTTGCGGCGTTCACGCACGCGTTAATGTCCTCCGTCATCATGACCCTGCCCTCTTGGATTTTAATCGGTACGTCCATAATCTGGTCGCGAGAAAAAATTCCGCTTATCCCCTCAAGGTCCACAAGAATATACAAGTTCATAATCAGACATCCTTTCCGTATTTTTTGTTAATACTCTTTTTTTGTTTTAAACCCTTCGCCCAGAACCTCCCTCACCTCGGAGATTATTATGAAGGCGTCCCTGTCGATTATTTTAATCTCTTTTATAAGGCTCGGAAGCTCTTTCGGTCTTACGATGCACATCAGCATAAGAGAGTCCCTGCCCGAAAACATACCTCTGCTGTAAATGCCCGTAGTTCCCCGCTCGAATTTTTCCATTATTATTTTTGATATTGCATCGTTTTCGGGTGAGACAACGCAGACGGATTTTGCGGAATCGCCTATCGAAATCACGATATCGGTCGTCTTTGACGATATATACATCGCCAAAATCGAATAAAACATTACCGTTATACTGCTGAAAATAATTCCCGATACGGCAATCACCGCGCAGTCGATAACCAATATTATATTCGCGATTGAAATATGCGGAAAGGCTTTTTTCAGCATAAGTGCCGCGAAGTCGCTTCCTCCCGTGGAAGCGCCTGTTTTTACAACCATTCCCACTCCGATACCGACAAGCGCGCCGCCGATACATACCGAAATGAAAATATCCTCGGTATATTGCGGAAGATGTGATGTTATTTCAAGAAATACCGAGAAGAGAACCGCACCGATTACAGTTCTTGCAACGGAAGCTCTTCCCAGAAAAACCAAGCCGAGCGCAAAAAGCGCCGTATTTAATACAATGTTTGTTACGCTCAGCGGGATATTAAGCCGATACAAAAGTATAGTTCCTATGGTACTGATTCCGCCCGATGAAATGCGAAACGGAACGAGGAACGTGTTCGTGCCCGCCGCAAGTATAAAACAGCCCAGGGTTATGAGCAGGCAGTCATGTATTCTGTGTTTTTCTTTCATTCTCTGTGTACGGCGCATCTCCTTTCTATTCCATATACCCTTTTATGCTTCCGGTTTCCCGCAGAATTTCAAGCGCCATCAGCATACGCTCAAGGTGGAACGGGCCCTTTACGTGTTCAAAACGACGGTTATTTTCCCCGATATACACATATCTTCCCTCATCGAGCATTCCGTCCCCGGGGAATGCTTTTTCCTTTGTCTTTTCAAAAAGCTTTTTGTATTTTTCTTCGCCAAACATAGAATATGCCAGCCCGTATGCCGTCATTGCCTCCTGCTGGGCCCACGCAAGCGCGTCCTCATCAATGCTTTCTCCAAGCGGTTTTGAGGTATCTATGCCCGACGGAATGAGCACAGTCGTTTGAGTGTAATTCCCCGGCATTGCATAATCCACAAGCTTTTTCCCGAATGCGCGGAGGTCTGCATCATTTTTAATCTCCGACTCGCACAGAACAAACCACGCCGCCTCGAATATATGTCCGGGGCAAGAATCCAAGCCGTACGGAGGATTCAATCTCTTGCCGTCAAATCCGACGTGTTCGAAAATGATCTTCTTTTCATCGTCTGCAAAACCGCCGTTCATCATCTCATTCAATGCCATTTTTGCGAGTCTGTCGTATTTTTCTTCATCGATTCCGGCATTTCTCATGAACTGAGCCGTATTGAGCATTATCATATTTAACCCAAACGTCTTGCACGGGAACGGAATACCGTAA
>CAKSEF010000076.1 GCA_934446465.1 uncultured Oscillospiraceae bacterium | reverse complement strand
GAATTAATAATCGAGATTCTTTGTTGCGTTATCAAATATACTGATAACCTCATCTGATGGCTTCTTATCGAGAAGCGTAACGATGACAGAAATCAGGAATCCGAGTGCAAATCCGGGGATAATTTCGTATATACCCGTTGACGAGGAAAGGAATATCAGCCAAAGCACGTCTATAACCGCTCCGGAGATTATTCCGGCAACTGCGCCTTTGTATGTAAACCGCTTCCAAAACAACGAAAGGAGTATTACAGGACCAAAAGACGCACCGAAGAGTCCCCACGCGTTTTCTACCATTGACATAATTGCGCCGGCGCCTTCACCCTTACTGCTTGCGATGAAGTACGCAATAAGCGATACGACCAATACGACAATTCTGCCGACCCAAAGGAGCTCTTTGTCGGAGGCATTTTTGCGGAAAAGCGGTTTGTAAATATCACTTGTGAATGATGAAGAAGCGACAAGGAGCTGCGAATCGGCGGTCGACATGGATGCCGCGATAATTGCTGCAAGCAGGATTCCGGCGATAAACGGCGGGAACAGCTTTCCTGCAAGATTGACAAATACCATTTCCTGAGCTCCGGTCGTAAGAAGTTCTTCCGCAATAAGCATACGTCCGAATATTGCGATAGCAATGGTGGAGGCAAGCGAGATTACAACCCAAACGATTGCAACCGTTGCTGATTTTTTTACCATGGACGGCTTTTCAATGGACATGAACCTGACAATTATATGGGGCATACCGAAGTACCCGAGCCCCCACGCAAGGCCGGATGCAATGTCCGTCCAGCTCGCGGAGAAAAAGTTTGCGATAAATTCGTACTTCGTCCCGTTAAACTCATACACCTTGGAAAGGGAACTGAGGTCGAGGCTCTGAGATTGTGTAAACACAATTATCAGCGGAACGGCAAGAAGGGCTACAATCATGAGGAGACCCTGGAAAAAGTCGGTCCAGCAGACCGCCTTGAACCCGCCGAGGAAAGTGTAAAGTATGATGATAGCGGCGAATATAATCATCGCAGTCTGTGGGCTGAGCGACGGAATCAGCGTAACAAATACTTTGGCTCCCGCAGCAAATCCCGAAGCAACATAGAGCGTGAATGCGACGAGAAAAACAAACGCACAAATTACGCTCAAAATGTGATTCTTGGCAAGAAATCTGTTGGAAAGATACTGCGGTACGGTAATGGCGTCTCTGGATGCTTCTGAGAATTTTCTGAGACGCTTTGCAACGAGTATCCAGTTAAGAATCGTTCCTATTGTGAGACCTATTCCTATCCAAGCTTTTCCGAATCCGAAAGCGAGTATGCTTCCCGGAAGCCCCATTAAGAGCCATGCGCTCATATCGGACGCCTGGGCGCTCATCGCAGTAACCCACGGCCCCATTTGACGCCCGCCGAGGAAGTATTCCTTCTCTCCTGAATTATTTTTGGTGGCGAAAAAGAAGTAAATTCCGATGGCAAGCATTGCGATAAAGTAGAGAACAAACGCAAAAAGCTGCATTTCTAAAACCCCCTGTAAAATGTTGTAAACCAAAAAACGACAAGATATAATATAACATAGAATGACGAAAAAAGCAATATAAAAGCAAAAAGGGTGCGGATATAATCCGTACCCTCGTTTCGCCGTATGTTATATTGCTCGCTGAACCTTACCGGAACGGAGGCAACGCGTACAAACGTTGATATGACAGGGAGTTCCGTCAACTACCGCCTTAACGCGCTTTACGTTGGGCTTCCACATCTTATTAGAACGTCTGTGCGAATGGGAAACTTTAATGCCAAAGGTTACACCTTTTTCGCATATTGCACATTTTGCCATTTACCGCACCTCCTTTGTTATAACTAAACAGTAATTAACATAATAGCAGATTTTTGCGAAAAATGCAAGAGCTAATTACGTTTTTTATAAAAATATTTTGGGACTGCGCCTTTGCACTATAAAACCGAATGGTAAAATCGAATATTAGATAGCAAAAATAGCCTTAATTTCAAATAATTGTGTCTTGAAAAGGAACTTTTGGCGCGTTAGAATTATAATATGCAAAAATTATGGCAAAAGGAGGTTTATCATGAAAAAAAGCCTGATTGTATTGCTGATTATTTTAGGTCTGTGTATAACAGCCGCGGCGGAGGCAGTGCCGATGACAGTTGACGGAAAGGAATATAGCGGAGCGGTTCTTGTCGGAAATACGACATATGTTCCGTTGAGAAGTTTCGCAGATTCATGCGGTAACTATAACATATCGTGGAACAGCACAAACTCCACCGCGGGAGTATCCGCAGAAGGCGTTTCGATGTTTGCGGCAGCAAAGAAACCGTACGTAGAGAGCAACGGCAGGATTATATATTGCGGAAAATCCAATTTCATTTCCAACGACAGTATATATGTCCCCGTGCGCTCGGCAGGAAAAGCACTCGGGGTTGATGTAGAGTGGAACAGCAGCAAAAGAAGCGTTTCAGCGTCCGTAAACGGGAAATATCCCGAAAACGGAGAAACCTTTTACGACAAAAATGACCTGTACTGGCTCGCAAAAATAATAAACGCCGAAAGCGCAGGAGAACCAATCGAAGGAAAGATTGGTGTCGGAAATGTCGTTTTGAACAGAGTGTCTGACGGCTCGTTCCCGAATAACGTCTATGATGTTATCTTTGACCGTGCGGGAGGTGTGCAGTTCACTCCCGTTGCAAACGGTTCGATAAATCAGGAGGCCTCCGCAGAAAGCGTTATTGCGGCGAAGGCGTGCCTTGAAGATTATAAGGTAACAACGAAAAATATCTTGTTCTTCCTTAATCCGCGAAAAAGCAACAGTACGTGGATACAGGACAATCAGAACTATGTCATGACGATAGGCAGGCACGATTTTTACGCCTGATTTACGGCTAGTATCAGTTCGGTATCATGCGGAGCGTGCATCTCGCATGATTCGCACTTGTTGAAATCCGAAAAGAATCTTGCTTCGGCATCTTCAGGGGAAAGGTGCTCGTAAATCAAAAAGTTGTTTTCTTCGAGAATCGATTCTATCTCGGGATATGAGTACAGAGACTGCATCTTCTGTCCCGCCCCGCGTGCGAGAGAGTACTGAGAAGAGTTCAGGTAATCCTTGCCGGGATAGTCAAAGACTATTGAGCTTCCGCGTGCCGTATTGCCTGAAATCGTATTGAGAAGAAAAGAAAACATATCACGGGGCAGATAATGAACAAGTCCGAGAAGAGAAAAGAAGTCCGGGCAATTCATATTTGCTGACAAAAGATTCCGAAGCTCACCGATTTCATTTCGGGAGGAAAGATAGACCGGTACGGAAAATAAGTTTTCCGCAGGTGCCAATCCCGAACGGTCAATGCGCGAAGCCTTATCCGCTATCATCTCGGGAAGGTCCAATTCATATATTTCGATATTTTCGGAAAACTGCGGTTTCCGCAATGCGAAAGTGTCGTATCCGGAGCCGAGAATGAAGTATCGTGCGGCGCCGAGCCTCACTGCGTTTTCAAGTGCCGCTTCGGCAAATGCCGCACGCATGAGCGGGGCGGGCGAAAGAACTGTATCCGTTATCAAGCCGACTGCATCGCCTGTGTGCTCTGTGTCCTTTAAAAAGAACGAAGACCCGCGGATGAGATTGTTTGATATTTCGCTGTATTCCTCGTCAGATATGAGTTTTCGCGCACAGCAATCGAAGAATATATGTTCTTGATGATGCTCGGCATGATAGGCACGCGCAAACAGAGAAAAGAGGGCCGTCATATTTTTTGCAGACATTATTATCACCTCATATATTTAATACACCTCGTCTGAAAAAAATACAAGACTTGATTTTTGCGCGTTTTTGTGGTAATATAAAGACACAAAAAAGAGAAACTCATGCGTTTTTCGCATGAGTTTCTTTCTATTTAATTTCATTTACGTCAAACGGTGTTGTCTGATATACATAATAGTTAAGCCAGTTGGTATAAAGTAACTGAGCGTGAGCGCGCCACGTAACAACGGGAGCAAGCTCGGGATCGTCGTTTTTTAAATAGTTTCTTGGGATGTCAATTTCTTTTCCGCGGTTTATGTCGCGCTCGTATTCACCTGCAAGAGTTACCGCGTCATATTCAGGGTGTCCTGTTATAAATATTTGGCGGCCGTCCCGTCTTGCTATGATGTATGCACCGGCTTCTTTTGATGTCGCAAGAACCTCTAATGAGGGATTTTCATAAACTGCATCCTCGTCTATCGCGGAATGACGTGAGTGCGGAGCGTTGAAAATGTCGTCAAACCCGCGGAGAAGAGGACAGGTCGGGCTGAGGTTCTTGTGCTTAAAGACTCCGAACAGCTTGCTTGGTATTTTTGATTTTCCTATTCCGTAATGGTAGTAAAGTGCCGCCTGAGCGCCCCAGCAAATATGGAATGTAGAAAAAACATTGTTCTTTGTCCACTCAAATATCTCGCAGAGCTCGTCCCAATAATCGACGTCCTCAAACTTAAACTTCTCAACGGGTGCGCCTGTAATAATCATTCCGTCGTATTTTCTGCACTTGATATCGGAAAAAGTCTTGTAGAACGAATCAAGATGCTCGGGTGAAGTGTTTTTTGAGGCATGCGTTGCGGTCTTGAGCAAGTCAAATTCGATTTGCAGCGGTGTATTTGATAAAGCGCGTAAGAGCTGCGTCTCCGTTGTGATTTTTGTCGGCATCAGATTTAAAATTAAAATCCTGAGCGGGCGTATATCCTGATGTGATGCACGGAATTCGGACATAACAAAAATATTTTCTTTTTCAAGAATGCTTCTTGCAGGCAATGAATCTGGTATTTTAATAGGCATGACTGCTTCCTCCGGGTATTGCTATGAATTTTTATTATCATTATATCTGAAAAAAACAATTAAATCAATATCTTATGACAACCAGTTTTGATTTCGAAAACATATAATATGAAAATAATTTTGTTATATCGTGTATAATATGTATGGTAATATGGAAACATAAGGAAAACAAGAAAAAGATATCGATTTTTCAAAAAACCCCTTGACAAAAGGAGGGAATAAGTGGTATAGTATTAAAGCACTTCAGAGAGCGGAGGTCAAAGCCAAA
>CAKSEF010000075.1 GCA_934446465.1 uncultured Oscillospiraceae bacterium | reverse complement strand
CACAGGTCATTTAACGTCACGGTGCTTATCGGCTTGTTATGCTTGAGACGGTCTATGAGACTGCGGCTGATGTTGAAGTCCCTTATCAGCTTGTATGTCGTCATCCCTCTGTCTTTCATGGTTTTGTAAAACGGCTCATAAGTAATCACAAAATCACCTCAACGCCATTTTAATTTATGCTCAATATATTGACAATTGTCGATATATAGAGTATAAATATATACGACACCGAAAGCACATGAAACGCCGATCGACAGCGAATAATATTGAAATAAAGAATTTAAGACGGTTATTTATCCTCAAAACCCGTCAATTATACTAAGTATATTGTGTTTTCCTGACAGAGTGCTAATATATGATTGAGAGAATTCTGCCAAAAAGGCATAACGCACAACCGAGGTATAAAACGGCACTGCCGTGAGAATACAAAAAATAAAATGGAGGCAATAAAACATGAAAACAAAACGGAAAAATATTTTTAAGTCGCTTTTGGCGCTGACCCTTGCGCTCATCATGGTGCTCGGCGTCGCGCCCTTGAGCGAGCTCGCCGGCGTTGATTGGGCAAGCCTTTTCGCACCCAAAGCCGAGGCGGCAGAAAGTAAGTCGTTTAAAGACGGATATTATACTTACACAGTTGAAAATGGAGAAGCGACAATCACAGAGTGCGATAAATCTATTGCGGGTGCTGTGACGATACCTGACAAGCTGGGCGGGTATACGGTGACTAAAATAAAGTCGTATGCGTTTTATTCATGCTGGAATATTGAAAGCATTACGATTCCTGCCGGTGTAAAAGAAATTTATGATGATTCTTTTAAAATGTGCTGGCAGTTAAGCAATATATTTGTTTCTCCAGAAAACAAAAACTTTGCCAGCATGGATGGTGTGCTGACGGATTACAAAAAGAATAAAATAATAAGATATCCCGAGGGTAAAAAGGAAAGCAAGTATGAAATTCCAAGCAATATATCTGAAATTGGAACATATGCATTTGAGGGTAACGGTTGGCTTTCGGAAGTGAGTATTCCGAACACGGTAAAAAGAATAGAAAGAGCAGCATTCAATGGTTGTTGTATTAAAAAATTATATATAGATTGTTGCTTGCCAGAAGAATCTGGTTCATGGTGCAAACTTGGATTTTTGTTAAAACTTGAAGAAGTTTCGATAGGTCCTAATGCTAAAAACATAGGAGAATTATTTTTTGGCTCAATTGGACAGGATATTTGGCCTTTCTATTCAAGCTTACTTACAATTAATTTGGATGCAAAGAACAGAAATTATACAGTATATGACGGCGTTTTATACAATAATAATAAAACAAAGTTGATTTTATATCCCAATGCAGATAGCCGCTCATCGTTTATCATGCCGGAAACTGTTGAAGAAGTTCAGTCGGGAGAGGTGTTGCGATATGCAAAAAATTTAAGATATCTGCACTTGTCAAAAAATTTCGTGAAAGCTAGTTATGATGAGGGCGATTATAATAATATCGCTGAGGCGGCTTTTAACTTTTCAGGTAATTTGTGGACAGGTTTATTGCCATTGGCGCTGCGCCAGATAGATGTGTCAGATGGACATCCGTTTTTAAAGTCTGTGGATGGAATATTGTATAGCAAGGATATGAAGGTGCTTTGTCTGTATCCTTCCAACA
The DNA here is from genome assembly GCA_934446465.1 of uncultured Oscillospiraceae bacterium. Lineage (GTDB taxonomy): Bacteria > Bacillota > Clostridia > Oscillospirales > JAAYXM01 > CAKSEF01. The sequence continues at coordinate 3,560 of CAKSEF010000075.1, read as the reverse complement.
GAGAGAGCAGCAATTATCATATTCCCGATACGGTTTGCGCAATCAGTTATTCTGCTTTTATTGGGTGCAAAAATTTGAATCTGTATTTCCCGAAAGATTTCGGTAAGCATGTTTTGGCGAGTGAATTTGCATCTAATTTTGATACAGGATCTATAGAAGATATTTTTAATTGTTCTTCATTTTCCGGTTTTTATGTGCCGGAAGGTGATGAGCTTTTGTCGAGTGAAAACGGAGTTCTGTATAACAAGGATAAGACGGAACTTTTAAAATATCCGATAGATAAAGATGAAGAGCTTTTTGAAATACCGTCTTCGGTAAAGAGAGTAGAGTATTTTGCACTCTATTCTTATGAAATGTCAAAAACATTTCATCCCGATTATTACTGTTTGGTGGCTCCGAAGGCTACTATTCATGTTGGAGAAAAATTATTTGAATCGCCTGACTTCTCTTATAAACTTGAACTTCCAAATGGAATTAAGTTCTGCACCAAAAGAACTGATCTTTCGGAAAAATACAAAAATGAGTTGGAGAAGTATATAGAAGAAGCAAAATCGGAAATAAAAGAAGCAGAAAGCTACTTGAAACAGTTTGATGATTTGCGCAAAAATGGCGTAATAAATGATTATATTTTTGAGTTAATAGACGAAGAATATAAATTTGTAACGACAGGTGTAAGATTTCCGCAATTGACTTTTTGCAGTCATGATTCTCCCCCTTTTAACCAGCCGACCTACATCGCCGATATCTGGAGCGGAAACAGAAAAGAAAAAACTCCCGAGCATGAGCAGCTCTCGTGGTATTACAACGGTTATAAGCCCATAACGAGAACTATAGTCGAAGAGATGGGCGATACGGCTTTTAAAGTTTGGGACGGCGTCAAATGCATTTCCAATCCCGCAAACGGGGCTAAAATTGCACTCGATAAGGAAAAGCAGCGCGAGCTGATTATCTTTGACGCAATAAGGGATGTTCTCGGCAGCCCGGAGTTCAGCGATATCATTTCGACCTCTGCCGCGAGGGATCTGGTGGGCTGGACTAAATCCCTCAACAGCGCGGCAAAAAAGATATACGGCGCAGAGGGCATAAAAACCTTTGAAGATTTTTATAAGAAATACGGCAAGGATACTTCAAACGGAAAGACAAAGACAAAGGCACTTGTTGAAGCGGCGTATGAGGATTATCAGCAGGATGTCGGTGCGGTAAACTGTCTTAGCGATCTTCTGACATGCGTCGATTCGGTGCTGAAAATTGCAAAGTCGTCGAAAGAAGTAATAAATGCTTTTGTCAACTGCATGATGGTCGCGAGAATGCGCGAAAGCCTGAAAGCCGTTATTGACGAGATGTACGCTCAGTCGACCGATTCGGATATGCGCACGGCGCTCGGCAACGTCAAAAATTATTGCGTGAGCGAGATGAATGCCCTCAGCGGCACTATGGTAAGATCGGTGGCGGGAATCGGCGTGACCGTTCTGAAAGAGTTTGTAGGCGATTTTTGGGACGACCTGGCGGATATGGTTCCGATAGCCGGACCGATTATCAAAGGAGTTAAAATCGGTGCGGCGGTAGGCGAGGGCATCTGCAATATGCTTTTCTCAACCGGAAACACGCGCGACAACTACTATCTTGCCAAGAGCACGGTCGAGTTTGTTGACATAGCGAGAAAAGCGTCGCTGTCCCTCCAGAAAAAGTATTCGGCAAACAAAACCACAGAGGCGGCGAATGCGTATATAGATTCCGTCAGACTCTATATCTCTGTTCTCAATCTCGATGCCGAAAACGGCCGCAAATTCTGCGAAACCGCTTGCAACGACGGTCTCATAAACGGCGTTGCAAACTGGATTAACGGCGGAAATGCGAAGTATGACGAAATAGAACGCTGTACCAACAGCATACAGAAGAGCAACAAAGAGTTTATAGATCTTATCTCGATATCCTGGATTTTTGCAGACAATTATCTGAAAACCGATTATCCGGAGATGTATGATACACTCTGCCAGAATATTTTGACCAGCCCGAAATATGCCAGCACGATAACGCAGGTAAAAATCGATTTAAGCGGCAAAGCTACGGTGTACTTCAATGTTCCTTCGTATGCGGCAGGGTTTAAGCCGGTCAGCGGTGTTCAGGTTCAGTATAAGAAAAACAACGGCAGCTACAGTATGCTTGCCAATTTGGCAAATCCGTATGCAAAGTCCGCTTCGCACTCGATAACTCTCAGCAACAGCGATACATATACCTACAGGGTCAGAACATATGCAAAGCTGACGACCGGAAAGATAGAATATTCCGATTGGAGCGAAGAGTATACCACTTTGGCGAATCCCGCCGAAACGCCTGAGATATATTGCAAGGTCGGCGCAATCGGAGTGGATGTGAGAGTTAAGAATAACTACTTCTTGAGCACCGGATTCAATGAATCGCAAAGCGGCGTAGTGACCACTGTTGAGATATACAGACGCAGACAGGGTGAGAGCGGAAAGAAACTGATAGGGGCTATTTCAGATGTTGACAGAGTAAATCTGTTTACCGATAAAAATCCCGGAACAACAAAATGCTATTATTCTGCAAGAACTGTTGTCAGATACAACGGAAAAACATATTACAGTAAGTATTCTCAGGAAGTATGCACGATAATGTCCGGCAATATCCCGAAAGATCCGAGGCTTGATATCAACATCAGAGCCAACAGCAGCTCGCCGAAGACCAGAGCGGTTACTTACGCAGATGCTGCGAACGGCTTCAGTATAGAACTGGCTTGGGATAAAATAGACGGAATTTCGACATACGAGGTGTACAGAAAACTCGATGAAGCAAAATTATATGTTTATATCGGAAAAACCGATTCCGGTAACACTTCGTTTGTTGACAACACTGTTTCGGAAGCCGGAAGATACGACTATATTATTAAGTTCTATCAGGATATAGGTGGCGAAAAGGTACTTTGCGGAGAGAGCCAAAGCGCGTCGGTTCTCGTTGAGCGTGTAGCGCAGCAGACCGAGACGGTGGAAATCAAGAAAGGAAAAACTGCGACGATCTCAATCAATTCCGGCAACCTTTCCGACGGCTCGACCGTTTCGTGGTCGACTTCATCCGACTGTATCACTCTCACTCCGTCCGAAGACGGAACGTCATGCGAAGTTAAGGCGAATTCCAAGGGCAGCGCAACTGTAACCGTTACGATAACGCACGCTGACGGTTCAACTGTTTCCGATACTTTTGAAATTGAGGCAAAGAGCAAGGGCGTTTTTGCAACAATCTTTGATATCATCCTCGCTCCCTTCCGCGCGATAATCAACCTCTTCAAAAAGCTTTTCGGTAAATAAGCTTACTCCCCATCCCCGCCAAGCAGACCATCCCTTTCAAAAAATAAATTAACTTCCCGGCGGGGAATTCGCGGGGCGGCGTCCGGTCTGCGCGCCGCTTCTTTTGATACCGAAAACCGTACATTTCTTATAGCTGCCGTCGGACTTTTGTCCGGCGGCGGCTTTTTTCTGTGCAGTTATGCACTTTACTTGCCGCCTCGCTTTTAGATTTTTTGAGCACCTTGCTCTTTTTTTAAA
>CAKSEF010000074.1 GCA_934446465.1 uncultured Oscillospiraceae bacterium | reverse complement strand
CGCGTGATGTTACCGTACGACTCGGCGTGGCGCACGAAATATATTCGTGTCATTATAATCCTCCTTACACATCAGAAGCAAAGCCTTAAATCTTTTTGTACGTTCTCGGCGGATGTGCGGACTGCCTCTTTCCAATCCCCGTCCGTTTGGGGGAGTGTTATCAGTCGTCCGACAGAGGCTATTCCGCCAAGCCCGCGAAGGTCGAATGCCGGGCTGATGCTTTCTGCCGAATTGCGCTTTCCGTCGTAACCTGTCAGGAGGAACGGCATATTCTTATATGAATTTCTGAACTCACGCAGTACCTCGCGCGGAAGTCCTCCGAGCATAACGCCGATACTTCCGTAGCCCATATTACCCTCTGTTTTTTCGTTCCAGAGAAACGCTCTTTCACAGGCGGCGCGGTAAAGCATTCTCATCCCCGCCATGAGCTCCTGAAACTCTGTGGGACTTCCGTTATCGGAATGAGAAACAACAAACATACTTTTTTCCCGTGTTTTGCATCTCTCGATAAACGGCTTCAATCCGTCGCTTCCGTAGTACGGAACGACCGTTACGCAGTCAAATCCCAAACTGTCGTAGTAAAACTCGGCTTCGGCCTTTGAGGAAACCGGCTCGCCCGAGCATTTTGCATCTGCTATTGCAAACATCTTCTTTTCGCGGGCATAGGAAACAACATCGGCTACGGCATCTGTCCCGTATCTCATGAGTGAGGGGGTGTTTACGGACACAGCGGGTGTTATATCATGCACTGTATCGATTACGCGCCTGTTAAATTCAATAACAGACTTTGCCTTATCGTCAAGCCGAAATTCCTGCGGCAGTTCGTCATATCCGACGTCAAGATGCACGGCGCACGGATTGCCCTTTTTAATTATTGAAAGAACAAGTGAATCAAGTGTCATTTTGCTCTCCTTACAAAAATGATAAACAAACTGTTTGACAACTTTGCATTATAACACAAAACTGCGTATATGTCCAACATATACGCAGTAATTTTAGATTTATCGTTTCTTTTCGGGCCTATTGTAGATGTATGCCGATATGAATGCCGTTGCGGGAACTGCGGCGAGTATTCCTATACTTCCGACGACAGACGACAGTATATCGGCAAGTATCATTTCCATATTAAACAGATACAGCATATTCTTATTATACGCCACAAGCAGAAGCACTGTTGCAAGTGCGCCGCCGATATATGCAAGAATGAGCGTGTTCGTCATTGTTCCTATGGCATCGCGTCCGATATTCATTCCCGAGCGGAGCATATTGAAGAGTGATTTATCGCGCATTGTTTCGCTAAGCTCGTTCATTGCGGACGCTATTGACATTGCAACGTCCATAACGGCTCCCATGGCACCGACCACAACCCCGCCCCAAATGACCGCCTTAAGGTCAATCGGAGTATCGAGCTGTGTCAGCATTATATAGTTTTCGTCCACAAGTCCCGTCATGCCGAATATATTATTCATAACGGCGGTAAGCACGCCCGCCACCGCAACGCCTATCAGATTTCCGATTATGGCGCACACGGTTTTTCTGTTCCACCCGCCTATCAGAATGAGGCTTGTGAACACGGAAAACACGCATATTATAACGGACATCAGATATATATTATAACCCTTGAGGATTGCAGGGACGTAGACAAGGAAGATTGACAGCACCGTAAAGATAAGCGAGAGTATCGTCGAAAATCCTTTTTTTCTTCCTATGATTGCAATCAGAGCAAGGAACACTGCGACAAGAACGATTATACTGCCGATTCGGTTAAATTCGATAAAAATCCAGCCAACGTCCTCACTGACCTCATACTGCGGACGGGATATCAAAACGCTGTCGCCCTTTTTCACCTCACGCAGGCTCATTGCATACATACTGTCTATTGTCTGGAGACAGTCCGCTTCATCACCCTTGTACGGCCCGCTCAGGATTTTTGCCCTGAATATAACATTTTTTGCGGATACTTCGGTCGTTCCATCATCGAGATAGTACGACTTTTCAGCGGCACTTTCCGCCGAGATGACCTTTGCCCGATAATATTCTTCGCCGCCTTCATCGAATATCGGCGGGTGGCACAGAACATTTCCCACAAGTATGAAAGCTATTGAAAACACTATTGTCAGCACATATATAATTATCTGTTTTCCCGACTTCTTTGCCATTTTGATATCCTCCGAAAATCAGTTTCCGCACTCGATGCTTATCTCGTTGAATTTCTGAAGAATGTCATCTACCAACATCTTCCTCTTTTCCTCGCCCGACACGTCTATAACGCATTTTCCCTCATGCATCATAATAAGGCGCGTTCCGTAATCTACGGCATACCGCAGATTATGCGTTACCATAAGCGTCGTTATATTCTTTTCGCATATAAGCTTTTTTGTGAGTTCCATTATTGTTTCCGAGGACTTGGGGTCGAGTGCCGCTGTATGCTCGTCAAGAATAAGCAAGTCTATATCCGTCATATTTGCTATAACAAGAGCGAGTGCCTGACGCTGACCTCCGCTCAGCGTCCCGACAAGCGTTCCGAGTCTGTTCTCAAGCCCCATTCCGCACTGTTCAAGCAGTGCGCGGTATCTGTCGAGATTCTTTTTTCCTATTGCGCGGCCGAGGCCGAACATGCGTCCTTTATTATCCGCAAGCGCCATGTTTTCAAGTATTGTGAGCCCGGAGCACGTTCCCGCATGAGGGTCCTGAAATACGCGTCCGAATTTTCCTGCGCGTTTATATTCGCTCACGAACGTTATATCCTTTCCGTTAAAAACAACATTTCCTTTACCCGGAACGAGGCTTCCGCCCACAAGGTTTAGGAGCGTTGTTTTTCCGCTTCCGTTCGAGCCTACTATTGATACAAATTCGCCGTCTTCAACGGTCAGATTAAAATCAGAGAAGAGAAGGTTCGCATCCGGCGTTCCGGACATGAACTCAACGCCTATATTTTTAAGCTCTAACATCTGTTCCCCTCCTCTTCATTTTACCGCTCAAGACGAGCGCAAGAGTGAATATCACAGCCATAAGGAGCTTTAAATACTCCGTCGGGAGTCCGAGTGCAAGCGCCGTAGACAGGCACGCCTTATAAAGTATGCTTCCGAGGATTACCATTGTTGTGGCGCGCATGAACTTCACGTTTTTAAATACGCTGAGTCCGATTATTACCGAAGCAAGCCCGAGAACGACCATGCCGACTCCCATCTGCTGGTCGGCAGAGCCCTTTGCCTGAGCGATTACGGAGCCTGCCATTGCCGCAAATCCGTTTCCTATCGCGAGGCCGAGAATTTTGCACATTCCCGAATCCTTGGCAAGAAGCGTAACAAATCTCTCATTGCTTCCCGTAGCGCGGAGAAGAAGCCCGGACTTCGTTTTGAGATATAAATCAAGAATAATCTTGCACACCACGGCTATAACAAACGCGACGGCGAGTGTGCGTATATAAAATCCTCCGATGCTTTCAGGGATTAGGTTTGACGGAAATGTGTTAAACACTGTCGGTTTTCTGAAAAATGATGCTATGCTGCTTCCGTCGTTAAACTTAAAGAGTATCACGAGGTTTACGGACAGAAGTGCCGTATACATCAGTATTCCGCAAAGAAGCGGTTTTATATTCAATTTGACGTGCAAAACTCCTGTTACCGCGCCCATAGCCGCGCCTGCGAGAAACGCGAGTATGAGGCACAGCCACGGATTGACGCCCGCAAGAATCAGAACACCTGTCATTATCGCGCCGAGCGGCATTGTTCCGTCCACCGACAAATCAGGGAAATCAAGTATGCTGTACGTTACATAAACGCCGATTGCGAGTATCGCATACATAAAACCCTCTTCGAGAGTTACCCTGCAAATGTTTAAAAGTATGTTCATTTCTCCATTTCGCCTTTCTGGCAGAACAACCGCAAACGGCGCATTTTACCACGCGCCGTTTGTCTGCCGTTTCAATCAGTCGATTACCTGTGCGTTTTCAAATTCAGCCGGAATTGTCATACCGAAGCTTTCCAAAATGCTTTTGCTTATTATGGGTGTCGCCTCGGAAATTCTCTTGACCGGCATTGCGGAAGCATCCGCACCGCCGAGAACGTCCGCCGCCATCTCACCCGTTACCTTTCCGAGCGCAACGTAATCTATTCCTACGCACGCAAGACATCCGTTCTTTACCTGTTCCTCTTCTGAGCCGTAAACGGGAATTTTTGCACCGTTTGCATGGTCTAAGAGTGTCGAGAGGTTTTCGACGACGTTATTGTCGGTAAAGTTATTCACGCAGTCAACCTTTGATACGAGGCTTGCCGCCGCCTGAGGGATATCGGCCGCAGTCTGTACGCCCTGCCCTACAACTTCAAGTCCGAGTTTTTCTGCTTTTGCGGTGAACTCGCGGAGCTGTGATACCGAGTTTGTTTCACTCGTTGTGTAGAGAACTCCTATTTTCTTTGCATTCGGCTGCATTTTTGAAATGAGGTTAAGCTGTGCGTCAAAATCAAGTACGTCGCTTGTTCCCGTGCAGTTTCCGCCCGGAGTTTCAAGGCTGTCAACGAGTCCTGCTTCAACAGGGTCTGATACTGCGCAGAAAACAACGGGGGTCTGTGAGTTTGCCGCTGCCGAATATGCGGATACTGCCGCGGGCGTTGCTATCGCAACAATCATGTCATAGCCTTTGGAAATGAAGTTCTTTGCAATCGTGTCGCACGTTGCGCTTTCGTTGTTGCCCATCTCGCGGACTATTTCAACATTTTCGCCGAGTTTTTCGCGAAGCCCCGCCTCAACGCCGTTATAGCAGTTGTCAAGGCTCGGGTGGCTTGCGTATTGAATTACGCCTACCGTATATTTCTTGTCGTTTATATTCGTGTCTGTGTTTTCTCCGCAGGAAGCGAAGATCATGAACAGCATGAGCGCCGAGAGGGCGACTGACATAATTCTTGTGAACTTTTTCATTTTAACATTCTCCTTTATAATTCATATTACTAAAAAATTGTTTGTGGGTGAAATTATATTTCGTTTCGCCATCGTTTGTAGTCGCGCGTTTTTAAGTTTTTCATCTTAATTCCTCCATAAAACAAAAACAGCTCTTGTCCTTATAAATAGGACAAGAGCTGTTATACTCCTGCGGTACCACCTAAATTCGCCCCCCCAAAAAAGAGGACGCACCTTGAAACATACTAACATATGTTTTCCGCTGTAACGTGCGGCACACGTTCCGCCTAAAAGAATCTTCTCTCGGCAAGACCCTCATGAGTCCATTCCCCGAACGCTCGGCTGCCGCAATCACAGCAAATATGCGGCTCTCTGAAGCTTCACCTTTCGGATACTACTCTCAATCTTCGGTTTGTTTTTTAACTTTTTTAAAATAATAACACTATATTCTTTTTTTGTCAAGTGTTTTTTTGAGGACCTCTCAAAAAAATTTGAGAGGTCCTCTGTTACAGGGAGGGTATTATCATTTTTTTGCCGTAAAATCAATTATTCTCTTGAGAAGTACCGCAACCTCGGCGCGCGTTGTGTTCGCTTTCGGGTCAATATACCCGTTCTTGCCGTTTACAAGACCGTTTGCCATAAGTGC
>CAKSEF010000073.1 GCA_934446465.1 uncultured Oscillospiraceae bacterium | reverse complement strand
CAGACGTAAACTTCTTCATTAATAAGTCCTCCTTATTTTGTTAAAATTATATTAAATGTTCTTATATTATACTCCTTGTATCTATAGATTTTAGCAAAATCGTACATTGGCAAAAATTTTTTTCATCATTTTTTTATCATTTTTTCATCATTTTTTTCTGTTGACACAACGCATGGTGCAGTGTTATATTGTACTTAGATATTCTACGAATTAAATATCGAAAGTGAGGTGGCTGCAATGACGAATTTTTTCCAAACCGAAAAGGATGATGTTTTGATTTTTCCTTCTTTTTTTCGTTTTTTTGATAAGCCCCCGTCCGCCGACATTTTCGCCGAAGTTCTTCCTTCTGTTGATTTTCTCAATGCAGAATACTGCGATTTCCCCGAAATATGGTATTGCCGCAACGGGTATTATACTCACTGCACAGAGAACGGCGTTTTTGAATGTTCACCCGGTTCGGTTCTGATTATCCCCCCCGGTGTAATGAATTGTACACGTATTCAAAAAGGAGTTAGCGCGTCTGTTATCCGTGTGAGTGTTAAGTCCGATTGCTATAAGAACTTTCCTGCCGAGGCATATATCAACTCAATTACCCGAATACTTCTTCCGTGTTTTTCGCGGGAGCTTAGATTTTCACCTATTCTGCTTAGGGTACTGTCAGATAAGGCTCGTTTCACTGCCGAACATCTTTTTTCGTCGCCGTCATTAGACGGGCTGGAGCAATTCTTTTCACTGCCCGAATTCAAGCTGCCGCCTCAGCAGAGAGAATTGGCGCTTTTGTCCGCCAAGACGCGTCTTTATCCCCTTCTGCATGTTTTAAGTCATATGAGCTCAAATTATTCGCAAAAAATAACGGCAGAGAATCTTTGCGACGTAAGCTCGCTGTGCCGCACAAATCTTTTTTCAATGTTTAAGCGTTATCTTGGAATATCCCCATCTTCCTATCTTGCCATGCTCAGAGTTCGGCGCGCACAGTATGCCATTGCCCATACGCAGTACTCTCTGCAATACATATCCGATATGTGCGGTTTCACAAGCAGTTCGTATATGAGCAAATGTTATAAGCGTTATAAGGGTTTTTTGCCGAAGCTTGACCGTGCAAATATAAAGCTTTACCGAAAAAGATATCCAAATATACGCATCTCACACGATTACTTTTCCGGTAATAATGATATGGAAAACCAACCATGAAAATTGCCCTCCCTCGGCAGTGTCAAGCACTGCGTGGGAGGATTTTCTATTGTCTGCATTTATCTGTTTATCTTTCGGTTCTTTATCTCTTCAAAATATTCCTTTGTCGTTCCGAAAGAAAGATAGGGCGCATAATATTTACTTTTTCTTCCTTCTTCGCTGTCTTCATAGTACCCGCTGCAAAGCCCCATGTGGTCGCTGCCACCGGAAATATAAAGTCCGTGTTCAAGAGCAAGTGATATTCCCTGCTTTCTTTCCTGCTCCGTCACAAGATGATGCCATATTTCAATCCCGTCTATTCCCATTTCGATAAGCGACTCCACATACTTGAGTTGTTCGTGCGGGTGCGCAACAATGGCTATACCTCCCGCCTCATGGATGAGCTCAATTATCTCATGTTCCTGCAAAAACGGATATGCCGGCTCAACCTCAAAACGGTGGACTCCGAAAAGTTCTTCCCAGAACCAACCTCGGTCATCCTCTGTAGCTACGCCTTTTGCAAGCATCGCTCTAAAAACATGGTCGTTACATAACCATGTTATCCCCTTATTATACTCAAGTATTTCCTCCCATTCGATCCCTCGGATTTTGCCGAGCCTGACACCACGTTCAAACAGTGTGCGCGTCTGGTCAGTTTCACGGAGACTCATGCCTGCAAGATATTCCTTCATCTTTGAATATTCCGGGTCAAAATGATAGCCGCAAATATGAAACTCCTTAAGCAACTGAAATTCTGCACCCAACTTTTTATTTTCTTCAAGCAGTTTCGACGGCGATGAGAACTCTACCCCGAATATGGTCTCAAGTCCGAGCTTTTCACATTCTTCGCGAAGTTCGGGATATCCTGTTGCGGTGTCATGGTCTGTCACCGCCAAGGCACCGTATCCCTCATGCTTTGCCGCCTGTGCCAGCTGTTTCGGTGTGAAACCGCCGTCAGAGTGTGTCGAATGCGTGTGCAGATTTGCATATAGCTTCATAAAATCCATCTTTCCTTTCTACTACATAGTATGGATATACATAAAATCACTTACAGAGAGCCATTTCGTCTTTTTGCCTTGAATAAGCTCCGGTTCAAGTTCTTCTATCTCTGTGATTTCGCCCGAAAGATACTGTTTTACCACCCGTGCCGTATGCCGCAGACGCTCAATTGCCGCACCGTAACGGCACATAATATTTTCAGAGCCGTGTGCTTTATAATCCCGATACCACATTTTGCGATGGAGCTCGTGTAAACTTTCAAAGTGAGATATAATTTCAGGAATCCTGTTTTCTGCAAAGTCTGCCGGCCACTCACGGTCATCTGACTTATATTTATTTCTCAGATTAAGATGTACCTCGCACTTATCGAGACACGCGCGGAAAACAGCAAGAATGTATTCTGTATTTTCATATTTTTCTATAATCGTGATTGCGTCGATAAGATATTCTTTTGCCGCAGAGAGGTCAAAATCAAAACAGAGCAGATTTATAAGCGGTTCACTCCAAAGCACATGCTTCCCCGCACGGATTGCACCATCCTCTCGGAAGAAGAAGTCGCTTATCGCATGAGAAAGCGCTGCTGTTATACCTGTTGTAAACCGCGACATCTCCCGTATATCATCATCGCGGCACGACTCTCCCTTCCAACAACTCCGAGAACAGCGAAAGCTGCGGAGGTGCCAGCATATGGCTGGTTTTGCAGCCGTCGTTTGACCGGATGGTAACTATAACCTCGGGAACGCCGCCGCGAAGACACTCCTCCATCGCCGCCTTCATTGTGTTATAAGTATGGTCGTAGTTCGGAACAAATCCGTCCCACGTCCATATTCCTCCGGCAAACACCATTGGACGGTTGAATTTTTTATGTTTCTCTGTATTTATCCTATAAAAGTCATTATTTGTATGGTAATAATCCCAAAAAACCATGTCCGCATCGGGCATTGCGTCTATGGCATATTGTGGTACAACAACGTGCGGCATGCAGTCCTCTTCCTTGCTCTTTTCTACGAGCGAGAAATACATATCACTCCGCATCATCGGGCGAAAATCATACTTTTTGCAAATCGCACTTACGCGCCCAAGGTGTTCAGAAAATATCTCAAATCGGTCGCGCATACCGTTTCGGACGAGATACTGCCCAAGCCCAAGCCCCGCCGTCTCGTCACATCCGATATGTATACACTTTGAGCGACAGGAATGCTACACTTGAAAAGCTCCTGCATCATACTCCTTATGTCCATCAAAAACACCCTATTTAATTAAAACATCAGCTTATGAGCGGTTATGATTATAACACCTTGAAACTCATGTTTTAGCAAAATCGTTCATCAAAGATAAGGAAATTTACAGATTTTAAAGCAGAGACACCACTTTCAACGGTGCTTTTATTTGTGTTTGTTCAGATGAATAAGGACAAATGTGCAACAAAGCGTCATTTTTTTCGAACGCTAATCCGCAGTTAATATGGCCAAAACCCACTTATTCTGCAAAATCAGTATATTTTCAAGACATCCCTGCTTTCTTTCCGTTATGTTGACAACCCTGTATCGCCTGATATATTTAACGAAACTATTGTCGAAAGAAATGTAATATCACCCGGCATAAATTATGGTTTATCCCCCCGCCAATGTACCGGATGGGCAAACTTCCGACAGCCAATGGACGTCTTACGGCCATGATGTGAACTATAATATCCGCCGAGTGGGAATAAACGCGCAAATGATAAAAGCAGAAAGAGCCATTCATAACCAAAAGGTTATAAATGGCTCTTTTAAAGTCCGTCCGCATGTCATCGAGCGATTGCATAATTTATTTCAGAAATTCATACTGAAACAATATGGGAACAATCTCGGAATTATAGTATTCCTTAACAAGGCTCTTCAACGTTTGCAAATGCCCATGAAGCTCGGGATACACCCATTTAATCCTTTCTGTTTCCTCGTCTTTACGGCTTATATCCAATTCGGCATAGATTTGATATATGCCGTATGTAAGCTCCGAATTATACTCTCCTGTCTTCTTCGCCGATGATAAAACTTTGTTCCACTGTTCAAGCAGCTTTTTCTCCGACGTGTTCGGCAAAAGTCCCTTTATATCAGCGGACGCCGCCGTCTCCCCGTTTGTGTTGTCCGGGCACGGTTCATTTCTGTAAAATCTGCCGTCGCTCCCCCAAAAGGTTCTCATGTAGTTTTGCATTTCCAAGCAGGTAAATATCAGGCACGGTTTGTGCGTGCGGGAATAATAAAATCGCTCATAAATCGAATGATTATGAGCGATTTTCATTGTCTTCTCTGCGAAAAGCATTACATATTAACTATTTTTCTGACCGTATTCGCAGTTCTTATCGTCAGCTTTCGGCTGATGTCTGCGCTTGCTGTCTTGGGCCACCAGTTTGTTTTTTGATAGTCTTTCCGGCTAAATGACCAGAATATGGCTTTCCCGTATTCCTTTATCCTCTCCAAACCCTCTTTGGGCTCTCCGATTTCGCCGTATACGTCCCCGAATACGGCAGGCGGCATAATAAAGATTAAATTGTCGTAAATCTCCTTGTTTTCATCTCCCCACCAATCGGGCGCATAGCGCAGAATGTCCTCAAGGTCTTCTTTTGATATGACAAAAACAGGAACGTCAAAACCAAACCGATTTTTTATCATTTCCTCAATTTGTTTTGCGAGCTCGATTGTATCGGCTTCATCACTTGAAAAAATCACATTCCCGCTGTTTAACCAAGTCTTGACCTCCGTATAATTCAGTTCTTCAAAACCCTGCTTTAATTCTGCCATAGGCACTTTATTTTTTCCGCTTATGTTGATGCCCCTCAGCAAAGCAATATATCTTTTCATATTCCCGACAACTCCTGCAAATTTTCTGTTTCCGATACACGTACAAAGAATTGCGAAAATCCCGCGCTTATGCTTAAAACGGGCTATTTGATTACCTTTTCAAAATCCGAAGCGGGATGCTTGCAGAGCGGACATATAAAATCACTCGGAAGCTCTTCTCCTTCATATTCATATCCGCAGATTATACAGCGCCACACTGTTTTTCCGCTTGCCTCTTCTGCCGGCTTCGGCGCGGGCTTGATATTATTTTTGTAATACTCATACGTTGCGGACGGTTCATCATTCAATACTTCCATATCGGTAACACTTCCGATAAACATAGTGTGCGAGCCTACGTCCTCCGTCATTTCGACCTTTGCGGAAATATATGCGTTCGTTCCCTCTGTAATACAGAGAATGCCGTTCTTCCCGCGAATACACTCTGAATAATCCTTAAACTTATCAACATCACGTCCGGAATGAAATCCGAAACGCTCAAATATGCCGAAATGCGCGCCCTCGCTCAATACCGACACGGTAAACCCGCCCGTTCTCCGTATCATATCGTGCGTGAGGTTTTCCTTGCTTACGCAAATGCTAATCCGATTCGGAGCCGAGGATACCTGAAGGGCGGTGTTGATGATACACCCGTTGTCCTTTCCGTCTTCCTCCGCCGTCAGAACGAACAGTCCGCAGCTTAATCTTCTCATTGCCTTTTCGTCCATTTTAAACCTCCTGACCTCTTTCATTATACGTTATATATGCAATATTCTCCC
>CAKSEF010000072.1 GCA_934446465.1 uncultured Oscillospiraceae bacterium | reverse complement strand
CTCCAAAAGCTATACGATGAGTCTATGCAGAAAACTAACCCATCACAAATTCCATATAGGTTGTTAAAAAGCACTGTACATTTTCAGCACCGTGCTTTTTTTATACAAAAATACCGCTCTCCTCGGCAGAATATAAGGGGTAAAACGATAACATGGAATGTACTGTTGCAAAAAACATAAATATTGAGTACAATTAATTTATGCACAGGAGGTAAAAACAAATGACTTGGGACGAAATAATGAAAATTCAAGACCCTCACAAGGCGTTGTTAGAAATCGAGAGGAAGGTGCACGTGGAATTTCTCCCGATTCAGGATATGGAGGACGCGGTGGAGAAATATATACAGATTCACGGAATAACGCTGGAAGAAATGGCGTTTTATCCGAACGGGGACAGAGTTATCGGTCCACCGATGGGCGACGAGGAAGAGCCGACCGAATAACCGCAAACGATACCGTGCAGGCCGGGGAAGCAGGCAGAAGCAAAATGTTCGGTCAGCACGGAACAGAGGTATTTGACGGGTTCACATCGGAGCAGAGAAGCGACCCCGAGTTTGTGAATGCTATGACGCTTTTCTACAACGCGGGGAACAACGGAACGTCCATAGACAACATTTCGGAGCGGTACCGTTTTTTGGGAACGCAGGAACAGTGCGAGGCTATGTATAAGGCAGGCATAGCAGACGGTGAACTTGATTCAGACGGGACGCCGATATTCGCAAAAAATCGAAAAGAAGCGAAAATCGAAGGGACGGATTTTTCAAAACTTAACAAAACGCGCAAGCAGGCCGATGTCGATTTCGGGCTTGAAAGGCAGGAATCTGTTTCACTTATAGGATATATAAATACAACATTCCATGAGCTTAATAGGCGATTATACTCGGGAGCTGATATTAAAAACTATCAGAATACAATAAATAATATCATATCCGCCCTGAAAAAATTCCCTACATACGAGGGAAGAACGTATCGCAATCTTAAGTTCGAAAGCGATTCGGCGTATAATGATTTTCTTGCGAAATATGTTAAAGGTAAGAAGGTTGCGCTTGAGGCGTTCACGTCTACATCGAAGAGACCTAACGGTTATCCGATATTTGAGGGCCGTGTTGTTCACATGGTGATCGACGGGCAGACGGGCGCCGACATTGCAGATACCTACGGACTGCCGAGACAACAGGAGGTTATATATCTCCCCGGAACGGAAATTGAGATAACAAACTTAGCAACCGCAAACGACGGAAATCCGATAATTTATGCACAGGAGGTAAAAACAAATGACTTGGGACGAAATAATGAAAATTCAAAACCCGCACAAGGCGTTGTTGGAAATCGAGAGGAAAATCAGAGAGGAGAATCTCCCGATTCAGGATATGATGGACGAAGGAGAGAGATACGCGCGGATTCACGGGATAACGGTAGAGGATATGGCGTTTTATCCGGATGGGGACAGAGTAATCGGACCGCAAGGGTGGGGCAAGGAAGAGCCGACCGAATAACCGCAAACGATACCGTGCAGGCCGGGGAAGCAGGCAGAAGCAAAATGTTCGGTCAGCGCGGAACAGAAGTATTTGACGGGTTCACTTCGGAGCAGAGAAGCAACCCCGAGTTTGTGAATGCAATGGCGCTTTTCTACAACGCGGGGAACAAAGGAACATCCGTAAATGATATTTCGGAGCAATACCGATTTGTCGGGACGCAGGAGCAGCGCGAGGCTATGTATAAGGCAGGCATAGCGGATGCTGCAAGAAGCGTTGCACAGAACGGAGATGTTAGCTATAGTGAAATCACAGAAAAGGGAGGGACTGTAAATGAAGAAAAAACCGCGCGTTATGGTAGAGGGCAAGAACGGACACCCGGTGTGGCTTCCGGCGGACAAGGTAGAAGCATGGAAGCAGGGACAGGAAGCTTTGAAACAGGGCGACCCGGAGGCGATCAAGCGCAAAGAGCAGTTAGCATCCGAAATCGAGCGGATGCTGCGGGAATTGTAAGTCAGAGCACACAGGCACAGGGTATTTCCATTGGTACAGATAACAAGATCTTGAAGGTGTTGCCGTCCAACCTGTGGGATGATGAGATTAGAACAGTTGTCCGTGAAAAGGCACAGTCCGGGATTCATGTTGTTCCCTTTGTGGGTCAGCTTGAATGTAAGGATAAGAACGGCACATTCACGGCGAACGGCTGGATGTCCCCGGACGGCAAGCGAATGTATGTTCGCGCCGACCACGATACCCTGACCATGAAGCAGCTTTCTGACCATGAGGAATACCACGACAAGGCCCGGAAGGACAAAAAGCTGGACGCAAAGCTAAAAAAACAGCTTGCAAAGGAGTACGGAAAGGGCTGGGAGAAATTTCTGTCCCGAGCTTACGCGGAAATATATTTTTCCGGGCAGGATATGGATAAATCTCTTTCCGACTATATCTTGCAGGAAATTCTTGCAGACGCTTATGCCGGGATTGACGTGCTGCGCAATGTGGAAAATGTGCCCATGCGAGCAACGGATATCACCGCTCAGGTACGGGAGACGGCGGACAGAGTGAAGTCCAGAGGACCGCCGATTCAGACGGACGGTGGCGCTGGGCGGTTTAGCATCGAGCGTATTATCGGAGAGAACGGAACGGATTATGGTATAGGTGTATATCTTGATTCAAACCTTCTGGAAGGTCTGACAAACGAAGAACGAGTCGAGATGATTCGTCTGAGACTGAATGAATTAAGCGAAACCCCTATTATCGCATATGACCAAAACGGAAACGAAACCCTTGTCCATATCGCAAAGTCTTCCGAAAAGTTTAGAAATTCCAAGGGGCGAAAGGTAAGCGTAAACCAAGACATTCTAAACCTGATTGACAGAATAAAAATCAAGGGCGATGCCATTGTTCAGGCAGACGAGTTGCTTTCCGCAGGGCAGCAGGGACAGGCGACTGCCGCGAGACATCCGCACGACTGGCTGGACAACAACGGAAAAAATTCTTGGGACAAATGGACGGTTTATATTCAGGAAAAAAATAAAACCGTCTGGGAGGCGGTTTTGCATGTTGCAAACTCCCAAAACGGTAAAAAATTTCTGTATAATATCAATCCAATAAAAATGGTGGAGGGCGCGGGGAGAACCGCTGCCAACACCACCAGTGTTAATATACCACAAAATAAATCCGTTGTCAATGGGAAATTTTCCCGTGAAGGAAGTTTGACGCAGGAGCAGATTGATGGAGAGGGGCGGTTTAGCCGGGATTTCGAAGAGCGCAACCGAGCGTTGCGCGAGGGTGAAATGGTAAACGAATTCAAGAATAAAGTTAATTGGCGTGCCTATTACAACAAATTGAATAGTGTTGAGTTCAATTCTGAAAACTACGATGATGGAGACCGTACTATAATGCGCCTTGGTGGACAACTGCTCACCTTGGAAATGCAGAGGAACGGAGAGTTTTCTGTGGTTGATATAAAGGAGGTAAAATATGAAACCGATGCCGAAGATTATGAACGAGATGCTGACGTTCATGCGCGAGAAAAATTGGTCCAGGGACGTGCAGGAAACGATGATTGGCGTAATCGAGTTGGCTCAGGACGAGAGAGCGACGGCGAAAAAAGTGTGGGACATTCTGAACACAGCGCAGACACAAAAAGAAGCGGTGAAAGCCGTACAGCCGATTATAAGTCGGGCGCTGGCGAGCCGGGAGATTTTTCTCGAAAAGCGAGACTAACGCAGGAACACCCGAACGGCAACTTCTCCCGTGAAGGAAGTCTGACACAGGAACAGGTGGACAGGCTGACGAGTTATTACGCGCTGGTTAACAGACCGGATATGACGGTAACGGAAATTGACGATACCTCGCGGTATACGGCAAACAGTCAGACAAGAAAAGCCCTTGTCCAACAGGCGATAAAAAACGCCGCAGCCATTGGAAAAACCGACAGCAATGGCGGAGTGTCTGTGTATGTGGACGATATTGGGCGGGATGTGCTGTTGTCTACGCACAGTCTTAGACATGGATTAGACCGCAGATTTTCCGTGCTCGCGCCCGTCACAGAAAAAGCGGGAGAAATTCTGCAAAACTCCATTTTAATCAATCAGCTCACACCTCAAAGCAACACGGCAAGTAGCAGCTATGTTCTATTAGGAGCAGCGAAAAATGCAGAGGGAGAGCCGTACATCGTTCGGTTTGTTGTAAATCGGCACACAAACGAGGTCGCAGCGGTTGATGTTCTTTATGCCATAAACGCAAAGAAAGAATCGGCTGCATTGCTGCCAGCGATCACAGGAAATCCTGCTACGCTTACCGATTCCACTATTAGTATAGCACAACTTTTGGATTTTGCAAGAGATTATTTTCCGGACATGCTGCCGGAAAGTGTATTGCGGCATTATGGATTCACGGAAAGACCAGGCGGAAAACTTAGTGAATCGGCACTGTTCTCCCGCGAAGCCGACCTAAGCAACCCGGAGTTGCAGGAGAGGCTGACGGCATTGTTGGAGGAATACGGAGCAATTACTCTCGGTAAGAAACCGTTCCGAGAATCGGCGGTACCGAAGCAGACATCAGATAATAACCGAGTGTCGCAAACGATAGAGAAGAATAGGGGCGCGTATTTGATGCGGAACTCGTCATACGGAATGCGTCTGACGGAAAAAAGTATTTGTATGACGTGATAAATATAAAAAGAAACACCTCCGACGCACTGAGGTCTGTAAATAACAAGACCAGGTGGGCGGAAAAATCCGCCATGCATCAAGGTGTTTCCGAGAAAGTTATACCACAAAAAAATGACTATGTCAATACTGTATGAATATTCATAGACGTGCAAATCTTGCTGTTTTTGTGAAAACAAGCTCAACCGAATGCTGCCCGGCAACCAGATATTAAAGTCTCTGGAGCTGCTGGCAAAGGTTGAACTTGCGGACAGTAGTGTAGCACATGCCGAGCCAAATGTCAATATGGAAGGAGGACATTTTTCTCGAAGAATAGACACAAGCAAGCTTAAAAGCTATGAGAACATGATTGACAGGCCTGATATGCACATAACAGTCATAGATGACAGTGTGGAATATAAGGCAAATAGTCAAACGCGAAAGCATATTGTTCGGAAAACAATCGAAAATGCTGCAAAAGTCGGGAAAATAAACGATGACGGTAGTGTATCGGTATATGTTGAGGACATTAGCAAAAATATTATTCTATCAAATAATAGCGTAAAGCATGGACTTGATCGGCGACTACAACAAAATGCCGCAGTTGCTTTAAATGCGGGAAAAATATTGAAAAATGCAATTCTTGTCAATGAACTCACCCCGAAAAATACGAACGCGTCGGGAAGCTATGTATTGTTGGGGATGGCGAAAAACAAGAGCAATGAGCCGTATGTCGTTGAGTTTGTAGTAAACAGCTTCGATAATGAGATTACATCCGTCAATGTTCTTTATTCTGCAAACGCAAAAAAAGAATCGGCTGTGCTTAATGCACCCGGGCTCACGAAAAAATCGCTGCTCGTTACCGATTCCACTATCAGTATACCCGAATTTCCCGATTTGTCAATAAACGCAAAAAAAGAATCGGCTGTGCTGAATGCACCCGGGCTCACGAAAAAATCGCTGCTCGTTACCGATTCTACTATCAGTATATCCGAATTTCTCGATTTGTCAATAGGAAAATTTCCTGATATCCTGCCGGAGAGTGTCTTGAAGCATTACGGTTATGACTCCCGTCCGAACGGGAAGCTCGGAAAGTCGGCGTTGTACTCAAGGAGACCTGCAAATTTAGAAGGGCTCAGGCAAATATACGGTACAATTCGCAGTACAGCACTTACGACAATAGACTTACTAATATCA
>CAKSEF010000071.1 GCA_934446465.1 uncultured Oscillospiraceae bacterium | reverse complement strand
AACGAGCTTTTGTCGGAGTGTGATGTTATAAGTGTTCACGCCCCGTCAATACCCGAAACGGACAATATGTTTAATAAGGATAACCTTAAGCTCATAAAGGTTTGTCGCCTGTATCGATGTTACATCGGAAGAACCGCCGAAGAAAGATAATGAACTCAGAAATCTTCCGAATGTGATTCTGACTCCGCATATTGCAGGAACGGTTTCAAACGGTCTCAGAAGAATTGCGCTTCATGTATGCGAGGAGGCTGACAGGCTATTTGCGGGAAAAAGAATGAGAACAGAGATTGACCCGTCAAAGCTTTCCCAAATGGCATAAAAAGCTGTAAGTATTCGAGGCATATCCGTCGGAATATGCCTCGAATTTAAATTATTGCAGAGAAAACCATTTTTGTGTTATAGTAATAAGGAAGCAGATATATTTTTTCAGCTGCCAAGTCTCAAAAAGCTATGAACAGGATGATATATATGTTTGACACACTCGGCGGTATAAAGGTATGGCCGACAAAGTAGATGTAGGCTTTATTCATGCGTGCAACTGGGATAAACATTTAGATGAGGCAGAACCGTTTATAAAATGCGGAACACCTGTCATGATTGATAAACCAATCGTCGGAAGCGTTAAGGATATTAAAAGACTTCGTAAGCTTGTAAGAGACGGCGCGAAAATACTTGGTGCATCGTCTGCAAGATACGCCGACGAAGTACAAGAGTTTTTAAAGCGCCCGATTGAAGAGCGCGGAAAAATTGTTTCAATCTTCGGAACCTGCGGGGTTGATGAGTTTAACTACGGAATACATATAGTGGAAATATTTTCCGAACTCGCCGGTGCAAAAGGAATAAATTGTCGCTTTGACGGGTGTTCAGAAGATATAGACGGGCACAAATGTGAGATGTATAAAAACGGCGCACTGGGAATAATTCAGGAAACAACGTCTGTTAATCCGGGGTATCCGCGAATTATAGAAATCAGCGGAACGAACGGAACAATAGTTATGCAGGAGGATACTATTGTGCGTTGGGATTTAAACGGCAAAGAACTCGACCCTTCAGAAATTAAAACGTCAAATTACGGTGGGGCAAAAAATCCGTGGGATATCACAGCCAAATACCATACGCTGCAAATCAAGGATTTAATTGACGCAATTCATGAGGACAGAAGGCCGATGTGCGATATTTATGAGGGCAAAAAGCCCGTGGATATTATCCTTGCCGCATATGAATCGAACAGAACAGGGCAGAGAGTGTACCTCGACTGATAAAAATCAAGCCGCAGAGACTGCGGCCTGATTTTATTTTCCGGTTTTCTAAAATACATATTTGTGATATAATCTAAAAAGCGGGGATGAGGTGAGATAAGTGGATGTTGAAGTTTTAAAAAGAATAAGTAAAATCACAGACGAAGAGAAGCAAATTCTTGACGGCAAAAATAAGATAGACCGTGATATATACATGCTTGGAAATAACAATATCATAAATGCCGACAAGCTTGTCTCCCCGGAAAGCCTTATAACAATTCGTACACATACGCGATTCATTCATTTCCCAGAGCATACCCATGACTTTGTGGAAATTGTGTATATGTGTTCGGGGGAGACTTCGCATATAGTAAACGGAAAACATATCAAACTGAAACAGGGCGAGTTTCTCTTCATGAACCAGCGCGCACGTCATGAAGTACTGCGTGCCGATGAAGGAGATATAGCGGTGAATTTCATAACAGTACCGGAGTTTTTTATGTATTCGCTATCTGTAATAGGCGAGGAGGAAACACCACTCCGCCGGTTTCTCGTCGATTGTCTCTGTGAAAACAACGGTGCGCCGGATTTTTTACATTTTCGGGTATCGGAAATAAGAACCGTCCAAAATCTTGCCGAAAACTTGATTATAGCCTTTGCGGACGGCATGCCGTTTAAGAGAAAAACGGTTCAGATAACAATGGCTCTTCTATTCCTTCAGCTTGCAGCTCATACGGAAACTCTTTCATGCGAAGACGGGAGAGGCGATGTTGTTTTGAAACTGCTTGGGTATGTGGAAAAGAACTATTCTTCGGCAAATTTAAAAGAGGCATCGTCCATTCTGCATTACGGTTCGTCATACCTTTCGCGCGAAATTAAGAATAAGATGGGAAAAACATTTACAGAGCTTGTTCAGGAACGACGTTTGGCACAAGCTGTGTTCCTGCTGAAAAATACAGATAAGAAAATTGACGAGATATCGCGGGATATAGGATACGAGAACGTGAGTTATTTTCATCGTATTTTTAATTCCGTATACGGGAAAACTCCGCGGAGCTTCAGAAAAGAGTGTAAATAATGGAAATTAAAGAAAACAGAAATTGTCCGTGCAAGAGAGAAAATTGCCAGAGGCACGGAAACTGTGAAGCGTGCCGAAAGCATCATGAAAACGCAAATAAGAAAATACCGGTATTCTGCGAGAAAAAGCATCAGTAATATGGAAATGAGTATGTAAAGCAAAGACACCTTTCGGTGTCTTTGCTTTATACTTTATTTTCTGCGGTATATCTCAAATTTCACCGGGCCGAGGATTCCGGACGGCTCAAACAGGAGATATTTTGAAAAGCTGTCCTGTATCTGATATCCAAGGTGATTTGTAACCTCCGCAACCAATGTGTTATCATGGTTTTGCGGTGTACTGCATACAGCATCGGTAATATCAAAACGATAAGGCGGAGTTATTGAAAAACCGACATTCTGCCCATTAACGGTAACGTCTACGCTTTCGCCGACTTCCCCTAAATCAAGTATAATTCGCTCATCAGGCTGCAATTTGCAAGTTTTAAAGACGGTTTTATACTGCATATGTCCTGAAAAACGCGGATTCTCATTTCTATCTGTAATGTTGAATAGCTTGTCAGTGAAACAATAATGTTTGAAATTCGGATATTCTTCCTGCGTTGCAAGGGAAACTTCCCATGCACCATCGTGTACGCGTGAAGAAGCGAATTTATCATGCGGATATGCCGGAATGTCGCCTAAGTCAACTGTTTCGCCTATTGCAAGAACAACAAAACAGTATGGAGTCAGTGTGAGTGTAATGTTACCGTTTTCGTCCGTGCGTTCGCAGAATGTTTTGTTACTCATTGCGTCATAAAGAACAAACGTATCCCCGCGGAAACCCGTGAGTGATAGTGTAACATCTATCTTTTCATGTATTCCTTCGTTTGTTATAAAATAGTAATCCGAATCTTCATCGCGATAATGGCAAGTGCGCAGTTTTTCCACAGGAGCGCTCGAGGAAACGACGGTAATGTCGGCACAGCCTGAGCTGTATAGAGCAGACGACAGTTCATCTAATGAAACAACGTTTACATGGGGAAGGTCTGCCGCAATTCCGCTTTCCGCATCAATCGGTAACGCGTCAATGCAGTAGACAGGAACTCCCGCTGTTGCAATCCGCTCTGCGTCTGTCAGGATTCTTTTTGTTAGGAATTGCGCATATGGCAGAATCAAGCATGGATAATCCGCGTTGCCGATGTGCAGACGGCCGTTGTGGATTTCAGATGTTGCAAGCCTGTCCTCGGGAACAATATCAAAATCGAGCTGACGTTCCGTCAGATATCGTGCAAGTATATCATCCTTCATATATTCTCCGCCGGACCAATACGCTTCGGCGTGGTACAGCAAAGCGGCCGACGCTACATGGTGTGTTCCGTTTGCAATATGGCATATGCGATTGGTATATGCCATGAGGTCTGCGAAGCGGTGATACTGAGGATTTTTGCCTTGCGCAAACATATGTGGGGGACAGTCGGAATCCGGGAAAATAGGGGTAAAAGCGTGCGGGACATAATGGTTAATTCCGCGCACCGACATGAAATCGACAAGCCATTTCATCATCTTTAAACCTTCTGCCCACCCGTAAGCTCCGAAGATTTCACACATGGCACGACCTCTTTTTTCGGGCTGTATGTGTGCATGGGAAGAACCGAGCTTTGCAAGCGTAAAGTGGAAGAAATCCGGGTCAGCCTCTTTGTAAGAGCATGAAACGGCATTCCCGTAGTCGGTCATTCCGGGGACCACCTGACACAGAACAACATCTATTCCGGCCATATCCTGACCGTCTAAGGCACGGAAAAAATGTCCCGCACTTGAACCCGTCATAAGATGCTGTCCGTCATCCTCGATTATATGTCCAATGTATTCTACACCATGCGAGCGACACCAGTTCCCGAGCTTTTCGGAGAAATTCTTTTTATACAGATTCGTTATACAGTCCATATAAGCAATTCTGATGTTTGCCGAGTGTGGGTTTTCGGACGTGAACCAAAGAAATGGAAGCATTGAAAATGTATTTCCGCCGTACTGCTTGTAAAGCTCTGAAATAACATCTTCGGAATACGGATAATGTGTGAAACGGACTCCAAGCTCTGTGGCATTATAAAAACCATTGCTCGAGTTGTTGCCGAAGCATGGTTCATCAGAGAAGAATCCGGCAATGGTTTTTCCGAATTGACTACTGTAATGCTGCCAATGAGGTTCATAGACTGCCTCGAGATATGCGTCCCCGCCGAAATTTGTCAGCTTATCGGCATACTGACGCATTGTATCATCAAGACCTGTGTGGGTTTTCAGTAAAAATACAATGCGATAGCTTCCTTCGGGAAGATCAAAGTACACCATACCATCATAGACGCCGTCAGTGATGTCAATGGTTTCGCCTGTCAACATTCCTTTTTCGGAAGCGCGTTTACATGCAATTACGGCAAGCAGCTCATCGTCGGGCGCGCTTTTCCAATCAAACATCACGGAAGCGTGCTTTTGGGGACCGACAACATCTATGTGCCGTTCGGTAATCCCCCACATTACCTGATTTGGATATTTTTTGGGAATTATCCCATTAGCATATCCGGACGGGAAGTGCTTGTCATCGAGAATCCAGACCTTCATATTGCGCTTTTCACATTCGCGCAATATGACATCCATTGTATGCCACCAGCCGTCCTCGCAAAATTCCTCATGTGTGCGTGATTCAACACAAACCGCTTTAATTCCGGAATTTTCGATGGCATTAATTTCGCGAATCAGAGTGGCATCATCCTCGCCGTGCTGCCAAAAAAACGGTAGTATGTAATTTTCATATTGCCCTGAAAGACAATCATTCAGCTTTTTCATAGAAAACATCCTTTCGTCTTTTAGTAATTATATCATAAAACAGAATGTGATAATAGGTCCTCAGTTCGGAAAAAGTGTTCTCTCATGCACAATTTTAAATTTTTGAAAAAAACCTTTGAACGTTACTGTTTAATCTGATACAATAAAACCGTAGCGTGTGGCGTTTCTGCGTAAATCCAGTTGCAGAAAGCCATATGCTTTTTTTGTTGAATTGAGGTGAAAGACGGAAAGATGACCAAAAATTTCATAAGCAAATCGTGTAGCAGAAATGCGTAAGTCCTGATTATTTCAGACTCAAACTATCTTGGCTCTTGCGGCAACGCCGCAAATACCGCCGTTTTCCCGTTGACGGTGGTTGCCCTTGGTATCGCCGTGTTCATCAGAGACGGTTGCTGTGCTTTTGTAAGTATTGCACCGGGACGAAAAAAATATGAAGATTCGCACAACAAGTCGGTTGGCAATGCCATTGTTCTCTGCATAGTGAGCAGCCTTGTGCTGACGGCTGTTTACATGTTCTTCAGCAAACCAATTCTCAGCTTGTTCGGCGGAACGGTAAACGAGGAAACTCACGCGTTTGCAAAAGAGTACTTCTTTTACATTACGCTGGGCATACCTTTCTATATGTTCGGTCAGGCTATGAATCCGGTAATGCGCAGTGACGGAAGCCCTAAATTTGCAATGGCTGCAACAGTCTCCGGTGCAAT
>CAKSEF010000070.1 GCA_934446465.1 uncultured Oscillospiraceae bacterium | reverse complement strand
TGAGCGGAAATGATAAATATATACTGCGATAAAAAGCAAAAAGACTTGAAGAATTTTTGGAATCACATAGTTTTTCATCCCACAGATGCGATTGAAGATGAATGGGGAAAGCGTATTCTCGATAAAATCGCCGAGGATAAGGCGGTGAAAACCGTCCGTATCTATTCCATGATGGAGGATGTTTTCACTCTTGATGAAAACGGGGAAATGCAGGCGGATTATACCCTTACGGATTATCGCTTGGACTATCTTATTTCAAAGGGCTTTAACGTGCTTATCGCATATGCTTTCCTGCCGGGCTGGCTCTGTGAAAATACAGAGCTGAAGAGCTCTGCCGCAAAATCAAATCTCCGATATAAAGGGAAGATTATTTACAATACGCGCGCCACGGATTGCTCTGTCTGGGGAGAAATGTGCAGGCAGTATACACAGCATATCGTTGAGAGATACGGTGAGGAAACAGTCGCAAAATGGAGAATACATTGCTATAATGAGCCGGATTCGGGGTATTTCTTCTACGGCGATGCTCCCTCAAACGAGGCGAGAGCCGAAGAATACTGCAAGATGTACGATGCGTTTGAAAAAGGCGTAACATCGGTTAGCCGTAAGCTCCAAATAGGCGGGCCTGCACTTGCGCAATCGGCAGACCACTTTGAGTTTTATAAAATATTTCTCGATTATGTAAGGGAAAATCATAAGAAGCTTGACTTTATAAGCATACATTCCTACGGAACAGACCCCGGTCTGATTATCGACGGAACAAAACCGCTCAGCATCGACGGCGCACTGTATAATACGATGGCTCTCGCGCGTATTGCGGAAATGTGCGGTTTTGGGGATTTGCCGATAGTTTGCGATGAGTGGGGAGCGGCAACTTTCGGATATTATAACATAGAAGAGTGTCCGGAGTTCATTTTCCGCGAGAACGAAATCTATGCGGCATATTTCGCAAAAATGATTATGCTTTTCGATGAATTGAACGTTCCGTATGATGAGATGATGCTCTGTCTTTCGGGACAGCACGAAATGAAGAGCGACTTTTCCGGCTTCCGCAGTTTTTTCAGTCTTAATTCTTATCCAAAGCCGATTTACAACGCATTTGTCCTTGCCGCAAAGCTCGGTGAAGAAAAACTGCATTACTTTGTGAATTGGAGAACGCAGAATATTTCGGTTATGCCGACAAAACACAAGGACGGGCATATCTCGGCTCTTATAGCCTATGCGGACGGCAAATTCAAGGCCGAACTTCCCGAAATTGACGCTCCCGTGTACTTTAACGGCATTGACAGGGCGTATAGGGCAGTAAAATATGTTATAGATAAAAATCATGCAAATGCAATTAAGAAGTATAAAGAACTCGGCTCTCCGCAAAATCCGACCGATGAGGAAAGAAAGGCAATTTACGATTTCGGTTCTCTGAAATGCGAGGAGATAGGAACGGTTTCCCCCGAAAATCCGAAAGTAAATCTTACTCTTGACAATAATGCAGTTGTGCTGATTGAATTGTTCCCCGAAAAATAGCAAATAGCGGGTTTTGGATTTTAATTCCAAAACCCGCTATTTGTCTGAATAAACATAAATTACTTAGATTTCAATAATTCTTCGGAATACGCAGTCTGTTTATCGCTTTCGCCGTTGTCAAGCACTTCCGTTTTCGGCGTTCCTCTTCTCGAAATATGCTTAAAGTTTCCTATGACTTCACTTACCGGGTCAATGACCGCAAACGTTTTGGGATATTTAGACAGTATGCCGTATAAAACGGCAATCTGGCTTCGGTTGATAACGCAGACTATTATGTTGGACTTATTGTCCGTATATGCGCCTTTAGCCTCAACTATCGTTGCGGAATGTTTTAACACGGTTATTATTTCACGGCTGATTTCTTCGCAATGGTCAGTTATTATTTCAAATCTCATTGCCGACTTGTTGACCCGCAATGACTTATCGGCCGTTGTTGACGAAGAAAAGCTGTAAAGAATACTCAATAAAACAGGTTCGATTCTGAAATTAAAGACGATGAAGCTCATAACGGCAATGATCACGTTGATAACAAAATTTAAGGAAAAAACGGATTTCTCGGGGTATTTGCTCTGAATTAACAGCGCAACAAAATCCATACCGCCCGTATAGGCTCCGACTTTTATAAGCACGGAATAAATACAGCCCATAATGACGCCGGCGGTAAGAGACCCCAAAATAGTGCTGGTGCCGTTTTCGGTGTGATACACCGGAATATTCAGCTTCTGAAAGACAATTAAAAATACTGAGAATATTATAACATAGCAGACGCTGCGGACGGCTATCGCCTTGTTTACCTTCATATAAACCAATATTGAAAGAGGAATGTTGAGAAGCAGGCTGAGATAACCTATGTTTAAGCCTGTGAGCTCCATGATTATAACGCAAATTCCGTTTATTCCGGAAGGGGCAAAGGAATTAGGCAATACAAAAACAGTATAGCTTAACGCCGAAATAACCGCGGCAAATATGACCGTTATGTACGATAAAGCTTTCTTCATAAGATTTCCTCCGCTGTAAACCAAATTCTTGTCGAACAACATTATATACCGCGGAAATGCAAAAGACAAGTTTCAGATAAAAAACTTGTCTTTTGCATTTTTTTTCGGGTTTTACTTAATATTCGAAAGAATAAAATCGAGCAGGACATCCATTCGGGCTGTTATCTTTTCACAGAAGTCCATGTTCTTTACTGCTAATTTTTCCATACAAATCATGTGATACCACCGCCCGAATTTGTAACCGCAGTTACGAAATTCGCCGACCTTTGAAAATCCCAAATGCGCGTGAAAATCAGCGCTGTTGGAGGTTAGGTACTCGTCATCATGCTCGGGATAACCTGTGCGGGCATATAGGTTGAGAATCCTCATGTCGAGGAGTGCTTTTTTGCAATGCTTTGTAAATCATTCTGCCCATCCTGCATTTTCGGGCGCTACGGTCAAGGTATATCGTCATTTCGCACGACCGGTAGTATGCCACGCGGCCGCCGAAAGAACCCGCATAGGCATAACCTTTGATTATTCCGTCCTCTAAAATCACGAGATATGGGTATCGGCGCATGATATTGCTCATACGCTCGCTGAACTCCTCCAATGATGGGGTAGTATATTCAAACTGCGTCGTTGAGTGTCGCATCACGAACTTCAAGTATATGTTATACTTCTTTTTTCATTATGTAATTTGTCAGGGCGATTCCGCGGCGAATGACCTCTTGTTTTCTTATTACATAATATCCTCGGTGCCGGAAAAACGGTTTTGCGGTAACGGAGGCATGCACGGTAATGCGTTTCCCACGCGCAGAGCGTTCTAACTCATCACAAATAGCAGATGCAATACCTCTGCCTTGATGCGACTTATGTACATACAATCTGTTGAGGTAAGCGGATTCATCCATATCTCCGAAACCGATGATTACACCATTTTCCACAGCGATAATTGTTTGGTTTTCGGCAAAGGATTTATCCCATTCCCGCAAATTGACACTACCGCTTGACCAAGCGTTCAACTGATCTTCTGTATAGTCTTTTGCATTTACAGTGTGAACTGTTTGATGAAACAGCTTCGCCAGCATCTCGCAGTCGGAATGTTTATATTTTCCGAGCTCCATTTTAAATGCCCCGTAAACCTTGAATTTTGACGTTATTATAACATAAATGCACTGAAAAGTAAAACATCCGAAATCAATGTTTTCGGATAGAACATGGAGGAGGGAAGGCAAATGACATAAAACAAAACCCCATCACGTTTGTGATGGGGTTTTGTTTGGAGGCGCCACCCGGATTTGAACCGGGGAATCAGGGTTTTGCAGACCCATGCCTTACCACTTGGCTATGGCGCCGTATCGGATAAAAAAACGACAGGAACGATTTTTCGCTCCTGTCGTAATGATGGAGCGGAAGACGAGATTCGAACTCGCGACTTTCACCTTGGCAAGGTGACACTCTACCACTGAGTCACTCCCGCAGAAAATGGTGCCTCCGGTCGGAATCGAACCAACGACACGAGGATTTTCAGTCCTCTGCTCTACCGACTGAGCTACAGAGGCAAAAGGATATTGGCGACCCGGATGGGGCTCGAACCCACGACCTCTAGCGTGACAGGCTAGCGTTCTAACCAACTGAACTACCGGGCCATATGGTGGGAACAACAGGGCTCGAACCTGTGACCCCCTGCTTGTAAGGCAGGTGCTCTCCCAGCTGAGCTATGCTCCCACAATTTTCCGCGCACTCACATGCGACTTGTTTATTATACATATTTCGGGGGTCAATGTCAAGCAATTTTTGAAAAAATTTTTGAGTTTTTTAAGAGGACATATTCTCTGAAATTGCGATAAATGCCCGTTTTTGCAAAAAAGTTACCGTATAATGCTTTTATGCTTAAAAAGCATAGGATTTTACAAGAAAATATTGGAACGTTCCCGCGGAAAGAAAAAGTTCTGCGAATATTAATCATTTTGTCATTTACAAATTAGATAAAATGTATTAGAATATATGTATTCGGAAAGGATAGGAGGAGAAGTTCATGTTTGATAACACACAAAAATTTGTCTTGAAGCGGGATGAAGATGACGAGATGAAATATATCCTAACCGAGATTTATGACGCGCTGAAGAGTAAGGGCTATAATCCCATAAGCCAGATTGTCGGATATATTCTTTCCGAGGACCCGACATATATAACAAATTACAACAATGCGCGAAGCTTGGTCAGAAAGATTGACCGCGATGAGCTGCTCCATACGCTCGTCCGTCATTACCTGTCTGACTGATTATACACATTAGGAGGTCATATTTCATGGCAGAGGAGAAGATTTTGACATACAAGGGTCATCGGCTTACCCGTAAGGGCAAGGTTATATATTATGGAAGCATGGCGGAAAAGTACATTGCCATGCTGCAAGTTACGGATACCGAGAGTCTTGACGATTTGGAACTTGCAACGGGAGTTCTGCTTCAGCTTCAGTACACAGACCCCGCTATCAAATCGAGAGACAGAGTAGTCAAGAAAACAGAGACAGAGGGAATTTACCAGGCACTGGATATAGCTTCTGTCTGGCTCGACAGAGCCTTGGCAGCCGAAACAAAAAGTAATTAATAAAAAACACAGGCATACATCAGTATGCCTGTGTTTTGTTTTTGTAATCAGACGGACATGACGCGGGATGTAATGTACATATCCTCCATGAGGCCTTTTTTCATTTTAAGAGCCTCTGTGATGTCATAATCGCAAATTTCATTGTTTACCCAGCTCACAACACGGTTCGTCTTTCCTTCGATGAGTGTGCGTACCGCATATTCGCCGAAACGGCTCGCCGTTACGCGGTCGCGTGCGCTCGGGGAACCGCCGCGCTGAACGTGGCCGAGAATAGTCAGACGCGTGTCGATGCCCGTTTCATCTTTTATACGCTGTGCGACCTCGGCAGAATTGCCGACGCCTTCGGCTTGGATGATTATGTAATGCGAACGCTTGTATATACGTCCGAGACGAATTTTTTCAATGATGTCGCGCTCAAAATCAAGCGGCTTCTCAGGAACGAGAACAGCCTGAGCACCGCAGGCGATGCCGACATAGAGAGCAAGATGACCTGCGTTGTGTCCCATAACCTCGACAACGGACGCACGCTCGTGCGACTGCATTGTATCACGGAGTTTGTCTATTGCGTCAAGAGCTGTGTTGCACGCCGTATCAAAACCTATGCTGTACTGGGTTGATGAAATGTCATTGTCGATTGTGGCAGGGATTCCGATTGTGTGGATACCGTTCGCAGCGAGCTCGCTTGCGCCGCGGAATGTTCCGTCTCCGCCTATGGTAACAATTCCGTCAAGCCCGAGATACTTGCAGGTCTTGACAGCTTTTGAAATTCCTTCCTCGGTCTTGAACTCGGGGCAGCGTGCGGTAAACAGCATTGTGCCGCCCTTTGATATAATGCCGTTGACGCTTCTTGAGGTGAGTTCAACGACGTCTCCGTTTATGAGACCGTTATAGCCTCGGCGTATTCCGAGACAGGAAACCCCGTAATACGAAGTGGCCCTGGCCACTGCACGAATCGCAGCATTCATTCCGGGGGCGTCTCCGCCGCTTGTAAGAACACCGATTGTTTTGATTTCGGACATATGTATCAACCTCTCGAATATATGAACTTAGCGGAAAACAAAAAACTCCGCTATAATAATTATAGCACTTCGATTAAAAAAGTAAAGCCTAAATTGTGTTTTAATTCAAAGT
>CAKSEF010000069.1 GCA_934446465.1 uncultured Oscillospiraceae bacterium | reverse complement strand
CCGCCGCCGCTCGGAGTCGTTGCGCCGTAAACCTTGACCGTGAAGTGGATTGTGCTTTCACGTCCCATTTCGTCTCTTGCCGTTACCGCAAAGTGGTTATCTCCCACCTGCGATGCGTTCGGCTTCCATGTTATCTCGCCTGTTTGAGCGTCATATACGGCTCCCGTTGGCATAGTCTTTGCCGAACATACGACGCTCATTCCGTCAATGGGACTCCGTGCGTTTATTTTCACGGTAATGCGTGAATCTGCCGCCACTGTTATCATATTGATTCTATCAAATATCGGAAGATTTTCTTCTGAATATGAGGTCGGTATTACAACCTTTTGCCCCTCGCGGATATTGTATGTGTACCCGCTGTCGAAATCATTTGAATCGCGGTATCCCCGTATAAGCGAGACAGTTCCTATATCGAGACGTATTTTTCCGTTTTCAAGCTTCTTTGCGCTGTTTATCGGGTAGACGGCATTTTGTTTTCCGTCATTTGATATATATACGCACCGTCCCGCAAGGTCTGACGCATCGGCATTATTTGAGTCTATATCAATATAGTTGCTGAACTTAAGCCCGCGTTCAAACCCGAAAACCGTTCCCGTATACGAGCCTGTTTTTTCCGTGTCCTCCCCGATTATATCACCGTCATTCACATAGCGGTAAACCACATTTCCCGATGCGTTTTTGCTGTATACTCCGATAAATCCGCGGAAATTAAATTCGCCGTCGATTCTGTACGTTGCCTTATTGTTTGTGGCATATACTATATAATCAACTCTGCCGTCCGTGCGTGTTACACGCACAGCTTTTACGGCATCGTCAGCGCCTGCGCTTCCTGCTGTCAAGACCGCTGAAACGCTTTCCATGTCTTCAATATATCTTTCGCCCTTATAAGGCTCATACACCGTTGTAAACAGACTGTCGAGGTTTTTGCCTTCCCGCTTTGCGAGGACATACTCAAACGTCTCCGGCATCATTCTGTTCGTGCTCTTAACTGGCACATATCCCCCGGCAAGCGCTACGCTCGACATCTTAAAATCGTTGAGCATAGTCATGCGCAGGCGGATATTCTTGTTGTCCTTTACCGCGTTCCGATAATCGGTTATTTCAAAATCAACTGCAAATTTGTCTTGCGGACTGTTATCGCGCCGAACATTTTTAAGCCATGTATATCCGCGCGGATACACCGTGTCGTAAAACCATTCGGCGGGCGAATTCGGGTCTTTGCCGAATGTCGTGTCCGCACCCGCGTATGTTCCGACATAATTTCCGCTTGAATCCGTCTGCGGAACAAGATTAAGTCCTTCGGCTGCATTTGCCTTTTCGGACTGCGCATGGAAGCTGAACAGGTGGCTGTTGCCTCCCTTTACCCTGAAGAAGTCAACTCCGTATGAATCGTCGTCTCCGACCTTCACCATAACAACGGTTCGTCTGTAAATTGACGTTGAGTCGTAAATGTCGCTCGGGGTTTCAATGTCCATGAGCTTGACCGTATCGGAATTGTCGAAGTGCTTCGGCGTTCCGTGCATTGCGGCGATTCCGACCTGTTCCTTTTCATCTACCATGACAGTATTATGCGAGAGCGTAGACGAGCTCCACTGGAGTCTTCCCGGGTCTGTTCCTGTTGCTTCGGGGTATCCGAGGTCGGGAGAGACATTCAGCCCGAACGCTTCAATGCCGATGCTCAAACTGTCGCGGTGTGCGTGTGAAACGCTTGCACCCACGCGTCCGAATGTAATCCAATAGTCGCGTCTGTTGTTTTTGCTTGTGGACGCGCTTGCGGACTTATACTTTCCTCCGTCGCGCAGGACTGCGAATCCGAAACCTGCCAAGAGTTCGCTTTTGGCTTCAGAATCCTCGGCGTATTCTTTAATTTCTGCTTTAATGCTCTCCGGGTCAGATGAGAAGACGCTCATCTGTTCCTCCAAGCCTTCCGTGGTATATCCGTTCTGCATATACACAAAGTCGGCAAGAATTTTCATCTGGCGCGCAATCTCCGCCTTTTCGCCCTCGTCTGTTGTTTTTAACCGAATCTTTGAAAGCTCTTCAAATGCCGTGAGGTTTCGCGCAATCCCGCCCGTTATTGTCAAGTCCGCAACATTGCCCGTATCGCCTATCTGCGCCGTATGTGTTCCGGCGAGCACGAGCGACGGGTAAACGGTGTACATCTTTATATATTTCGGATTTTCAAAGAGATTATAATTCTTTGTACTCCTGTACTTTGACAGGGCGTCAACCATAGTCGCGAGGTTGTCTATCCATATGCTGTTATAGCGCGGGGATGCCTCGTCTCCCATGCCGTCGCGGTCGACAACGTCGATAAGAGTCGATTCAACATTTCCGCCGCTGACCGATTTATAGTCCGAGCTTCTTCCTCCTGTTTTAAAGAGCCAGTCTATCATCTCGCCGGATTCGGGTTCCTTTGCAAGCGCGACTGCCGCTATTCCGAGCGCACCCTGCTGCATTCCGTAGTTACCGTAGATTTTGCCGTTCTTTGACCCTTCAAAGATTTCTTCCAAAATTCTTGATTCCCAATTATCCCATATTTTAAGGGCGCTCGACTTATCATTTGAAAGCCCCTCTTTCAGCGCCTTATGGTGGAGATAGTTTATGACGTATTCATCCTCAAGCGCGGGATAGAACGCATCTGCCGCCTGTGCAAAGAGCTGGGCAAATTCGCAGTCGTTTATACAGCCTTGGATATTTCCCGTTCCCGCTCCGCCGCTTGTGTTTAGAAATTCGTTGTTATAAATCGATATGTCAAGTGTAGGATAAACGTCGGCTATTCTGTCGAGGAGTATTGCGCCTGCCCGTCCGTACTGTATATCTCCCGTATAAATGTAGGAGTTCATTATTGTATCAATCGCGCCTCTTACTCTGTTCCATATTACATAATTGTAATATGCAACATAATTGTGGACTTCCTCAACTCCGTTTGCGTATGTCTTCGGAGTTCCATCGGGGTTCTTCGGGCGGAATCCGTTTCCGTCGTCAACGCCCCAGCCCTCACCCATTTCGGGGTAAAGGTCGTTATGGAGATAGTCCTTTCCGCCGTTTGCTATACTCTCCTCATTGAGCCTATGCGCGAGTTCTACGTTATACACTCCGTTATTTGCCGCGCATGTCAACTCATAGAGTCCTGCGAAATCGTTTGACGGGAAAAGACGCTTGCAATCCGGACATTGGAGCTTCCACGGGTTTCTGAACGGGTTGTAATTCCAGCCCTCAACTCCGTTGACGCCGTATTTTCCCACGATATTTTCACCGCAATATCTGCACAGCGAGTATTCCGGGTCGCCCGGTTTTCCTATCTGTCTTCCGCGCGGTATCCCCTCGTATGCTATCTGGCTTACGAGTATATCTATTCTGTCGGTCCCCATATAATTTGTATCTGCAAGGTTCTGTTTGTTTTTTGCCTTAGAGGATGCCCATGAATATTTTTTAATGTTTTTCCGTGCATTTTCACGGTCGGCGTATGTGTAATATGTGGGTTCCGATTTACTGCTGTTCGGCAAAACCGAAATTTCCGCAAATTCGTCTATTGCGTTCCCCTTAAACGTTCCCTTTACGGAAATCTGCGCTTTTCCTTCCGCATATCCTGTGATTATTCCGTCGGCAACCGCCGCACACCCGCGCGGACTGCATGTGAGCGTTATTTTTATGTTTTCGTTCGGAACAGCAATCTTTTTTCCGCTGTTCATAACAGCCGTAACCTTTATCTTACCTTTGCCGCGTACATAAATGCTCTCGGGAACATTCACCTCCACGGACTTTATTCCGCTGTTGTCGGAAACGGTAATATCAAGGCTTACGGTGCGCGTTTTTAAGCCGTCCGAGGCGCTTATGAGAATTGTCGCTTTTCCCTCGGAAACCGCATGGATAACTCCGTCGTCCGCCCATGCAACGGCATCGTCTGAGGATATGTATTTAACTTCGTATTCATCCGCAGACATGGTGCTTCCGTCAAGTCTTACGGCCTCCAAGTCTGTCTGTGCTGTTTCTCCGACCTCGAGCGAGCTTTTCTCGGCCGTACATTCAAGCACGGAAATTGAGTTTACGCCCTCAAGCGTAAAGCTTCGCGGACGCAGTGATTCGCCTGCGCCGTTTCCCACCTGTTTAAAAACGAGAATATACTCATTTCCGTCGGCAAGGTCTTCCTCCGTGAACTCTATTTCGGAGAGATTTTTTGATTTTACAGTGAAATCGCTGACTGTGCTGTCAAGATAATTTACCGTGCCGAGGAGGTTGTCCGCGGACAGTTCCCCTTCGACCTCGGCTTCGGAGCTCTTCAGCGGCACGAGGTAGACGTCGCTTATGCCTGCGCTCTCGTAATATGCGGCATATGTAACTCCCGCAAGGTATTTCCCCGCCTTCGGTATTTTAATCTTGAACCCGACCCATTTCCCTTTTGGGACGGCGAGCTGGAGTCTTGCCCAATTTGCCGATGCGCTGTACGAAAAAACGGAGCGGTTTGCCGGCTTCCAGTTGGGACTTGTGCCGTAGTATTCCCAATTTCCGTTCCCGTTCGGGGATGTGTAGGCATATGTTATGCCGCGTATGTCCTCATGTCTTATCGGGTCGCTTCCCGACCACTGCGTCGGCACCCATTCACTGCTTATATTTATGAACGAGTATTCCTCGTCGATGCCTGCGGGGGCAATCGGTGTGGGAGCGGATATATCCGTATCCTTTGATGCGGTATATGTTTTCCCGTTATATTCGATATCTGCCGTAATCGTAACGTTTCCGCCCGACACGCCTGTTATTTTTCCCGTAGACAAAGCAATTTTTGCAACAGACGTATCCGAGCTCCTGTATTCTGCGTTTTCCGCATCTCTTACGCTTCCGTCGGACATAACGAGCTTCGCACTCGCCTGCTTCCTGCTTCCCGAGCCTGATATTTCAAGTCTTGCGGACATTGGAACATAATCTCCGCCGCCGTCAAGCGTAATTTTTGAGAAACGCATATTCAGACCGTTCGGAGCATTTAATATAATTAAGTTTTCGCCCTCTTTAAATCTGATGTTAGCCGACGAAACAGATTTTTTCTTTGTGTAGTCAACGTTCATTATTTTATTTTCGGGCGTGAGATTTTCCTCAATTTCAGAGAGGCTTGTATCTGCATCAATCAGATACATTTCGCCGTTTTTTTCAAAAGAGGAATGTTCGTCGCATTCAAGCGTTATTCCGTACTTTCCCGCAACAGGGACGTTTATCTTCAGTGCCGCCCATGTGTACGCACCGTAGGCATAAACGCGCAGTCCCGCGCTTCCGCTTGCATTGCGGTAAGTTATCGAAACCTTATCCGAATCCGTTCCGAACGCTTTCCAGAATCCGTTGGTTTTCTCGTATGTGTCTGCCGCATTTATTCCTTTTGACGGGTTTATAAATGTCTGTTCGGAGGCACTGCCCATATTGACTACGCCGTCGGCATAGTTGTTCAGGAAATCGTATACGACTTTCGCGCCCGAAAGCCCGGCTTCACAAACCGTTATCCTGCGTTTTGCATAAAGCACAGTGCCGTCATCATACTGTATTTCCGCCTTGATATCGGCGCTCCCCGGCTTATTTGCGGTAACTTCCCCGGAAGTCGGATTTACCGAAGCAACCGTTTCGTCCGTCGATGAATACAGAACCTGTGCCTCGTTAAAATCGTCTGTTCTCGTGCAGTTGCTCAGCACTCCTCTGAGGCTTGCAAGCGCACTCTCACCTTCGTTTAATCTTTCCCTATTAAGCAAAAGCTCTGCTGACATAACTGCACTTCGACTCCCGTCTCCGCTTGTCAGCGTAACCTTTTGTATGCTCATTGAAAGGTCTGTATCTCCCGCTGACGGCGAGCGGAACACGAGTATATGTTCGCCTTTTGCAAGTGTCTTCTTCCTTGAGAATGTCTTCGATGTTTCCTTTGTAAAATCAACCGTTCCGAGCAGATTTTCATCTGTGAGCGACGAAGCTATATCCGATACTCCGCCGTCCATCAGATAAATTTCTCCCGCGCTCTCAAACGTGTTGTAATTTCCCGCGTCAAGAGATACCGAATATTCGCCGTCTGCCGGAACTTTGATTCTTATCGCATACCATGAACTGTTTTTCTTGGCATAGGAGTACAGTCCGAAAGACTTGTGCCAGTTAATCCAGAATGACCCTTCCTGAGAATCGAACTTCCAAAAGCCGTTCGACTTCTCATAGGAGTCAATCACATTGACAGCACCGCCTTTTGCATAGAAGGCAATTTCGGAACCGAGTTCTATCTCTTCCGAATAGTTGTTTATGAAATCATATACAACCGTATACCCGAGGTCATTCTCTCCCGCCGAAACCGCTGGGAAAAGCCCGACAAAAATCGAAAGCGCTGCGATTAAAGAAACTATTCTCCTCATAAAAAC
>CAKSEF010000068.1 GCA_934446465.1 uncultured Oscillospiraceae bacterium | reverse complement strand
TGGTGGAGGAGGGTGGATTCGGACCACCGAAGTCGAAAGACAACAGATTTACAGTCTGCCCCCTTTGGCCACTCGGGAACTCCTCCATATAGATTATGGAGCTGGTAATAGGACTTGAACCTACAACCTGCTGATTACAAATCAGCTGCTCTGCCAGTTGAGCTATACCAGCAACTCATAACAGCCCTAATATGATACCAAAAAAAAACAGGTTTGTCAACAGAAAAGCCGATTTTTTCTAAAAATTTTTGCGCGCTATTTGCCGAGCCTGCCCCCTATGCGCTTTGCAACCGACTGCAAAACTGAGAGGAGCGATTGGTTTAAGGACTGATACTCGCCCGATATAAACTCCTGCGAAAGCTCGGGAAGCTCACAAACCGAAGCTTGCTCATTGCCCGTGGGAATATTGTGCGCGGCGGCCTTGATTCCCGTCTCCGCAAACGACATTTCCGCGCTTGAGAGCTCGGGCCAGAGATTTTCGTTTACCGAGAAGAAGCTCCCGTTGTGCGAACCCGCCGCGCCGTAGAGCGTGCGGAACACTTTGTAGACGGCTATGTTAAAGAACATCGCCGTTTCGTTTATAAGATTCTTGCTCTTAGATTTCCCGACTATATCAAAAATTATACTGAGGGAATTTATTATGAGCTTTTTATTGAGTGTTGCAAGCATACTCCCGCGGAGAACATTGTCCTTATCCTCGGAGCTGTCGGGCAAATCGTCTGCCGTTATCGTGTAATCCTCGCGCGACATTGTGCGCCCGAGAAGAAAGTCCGACGAGACCTTATAAAAATCCGCGGCGCGGGCAACAAACTCAAGCCCCGGTTCGCGCAGACCGTTTTCATAGTGCGAGAGAACCGCCTGAGAAACGCCGAGCGACTTCGCGACGGAGCGCTGGCTTAAGCCCTTCTCCTTTCTCAGCAGAGAAATGGTTCTCGGAAAATTCGTGTTCATCTGAAATACCCCCCAAAAATGCGAAACAGTAAGTATATTATAGTGCTTTTTATACGTATTGTAAAGAAAAATATTTGAAATTTTGGGGAAAAGTGGTATACTACAAGATGTAGTATGCGCGCGTATTTTGCGGTGCAAAATTTCGGAGGCTATAATGGAAAAGAAATGCGGGCTTCTCGGAGCGACGCTCCGACACAGCTATTCAAAACTGATTCATAAAAATTTCGGGGATTACGAATACGGGCTTTACGGAGTATCGCCCGAGGAAGCGGAAGAGAAGATGAGAGACGGAAGCTTCATGGGGCTTAACGTCACCATTCCCTACAAGGAGCTTGCATACTCTGTATGCGACGAGCGCGACCCCGCCGCCGAACGCGCAAAAAGCGTGAACACGGTGGTTCACCGCGGGGGAAAGATTCTCGGGTATAACACCGACGTTTTCGGGTTCATCGGCATGGTTCGCCGTGCGGGGATAGAGCTTTGCGGAAAAAAGGTGCTTATCCTCGGGAGCGGAGGAACGTCAAAAACGGCGCATGCCGCCGCGCAGGAGCTCCGCGCGGAGAAAATTCTCACCGTCTCGCGCAGCGGTAAGCTCAATTATGAAAACGTTTACGAAGAAGATGACGCACAGGTGATAATAAATACCACGCCTGTCGGAATGTATCCGAAAAACGGCGCGGTTCCGATAGATATATCGCGCTTTCCGAAGCTTGAGGGCGTTGTTGACGTCATATACAACCCCGCAAAGACGAAGCTCCTCTTTGACGCGGAGCGTCTCGGGATACGGCACACGAACGGGCTTTATATGCTGGCGGCGCAGGGTTTCCGCGCGGCGGAAATATTCCTCGGACACGAGCTTCCCCCGGAGCTGATAGAGAAGGCGGAGCGCGATGTGCGCGCCGAGACAATGAACATTGTCCTTATCGGTATGCCGGGAAGCGGAAAGAGCGAGATAGGAAAACGCCTTTCGGAGCGACTCTCACGGGCGCTCATCGATACCGACGCGGAGATAGAAAAGAATTTTGCAAAGCCCGCGGAAATTATAGAGAATAAGGGCGAGGACGTATTCCGCGGAACAGAGAGCGAAACGGCGCGCAGGGTCGGAGCGGAAAGCGGAAAAATCATATCTACGGGCGGCGGAATAGTCCTCCGTGAGGAAAACCTCGAATCACTCTCGCAGAACGGGAAAATATACCTTATCGAGCGCGATTTGGGTCTCCTCGAGGTCAGCGGACGCCCGCTCTCCCGCGATGTCGGCGCGCTCTATGAGGCACGCCGCGATAAATATTTGAAGTTTGCGGATGTAAGGATTGACAACAACGGCGATATAGACGATGCCGTCGGCGAAATCGTGCGCGATTTCTTCGGAAAATAGCGATGTTACGAATCGTGCCGCGCAGGTGAATGTACGTTTCTTTCCTTTTTTCGTATTGCCCGGTACCATGGAATCAGGTCTCGGGACAAAACGAAAAAGGGGAAATGAAAATGAAAAAGAAT
This sequence comes from uncultured Oscillospiraceae bacterium, assembly GCA_934446465.1. Classification (GTDB taxonomy): domain Bacteria; phylum Bacillota; class Clostridia; order Oscillospirales; family JAAYXM01; genus CAKSEF01. The sequence goes on along the minus strand of CAKSEF010000068.1, from coordinate 3,972 downwards.
GTAAAAGGCGCATGTGCTGCGGGAACTATATTCCTTGCGGTCTTTGCCGCGTGGACGGTGCTGGTGCAGACAATCGATGTGCGCGCGGTCGGGCCGAACGGGAGCTTAGTCGGCTTTGCGTCATTGAATACGCACTTCCACAGGCTGACGGGCGTGAGCATGGCACTCTATAATATCACGGATTGGCTCGGGCTCGTTCCGCTGTGCGTGTGTCTTTCCTTTGCGTGCCTCGGCGCGGTGCAGATGTTTAAGAGGAAAAGCATTTTTAAGACAGACCGCGACATAATCATTCTCGGCATATATTATACAATCGTCATATTGTGCTATCTGGTATTTGAAACGGTTCCGATAAATTTCAGACCGATACTCATAAACGGCGTTTTGGAAGCGTCCTATCCGTCGTCTGCAACGCTTCTCATGCTGTGCGTCATGCCGACGCTTGACGAACAGGTAAAGCGCAGAGTCAAAAACGGCACGGCCAGGAAAATAACCCGCATTTTGACGGCCGCTTTTTCGCTGTTCACAGTAATCGCGCGCACGGCTTCGGGTGTCCACTGGCTTTCGGACATCTTGGGCTCGGTGTTTTTGAGCGCAGGATTGTTTTATATCTACCTCGCCGTCATTCGGCGAGTGTGCGCGGATTAAGTTTGGAGGGTTGCGCGTGGAACTGCATGAAAAGCTTCGGGAGCTGAGAAAGCAGAAAGGAATAACGCAGGAGGAGCTTGCGCAGTCACTGTTCGTGTCGAGAACGGCTGTCTCGAAGTGGGAGTCGGGGCGCGGATACCCGAGCATAGACTCGCTTAAGGATATATCCGCGTATTTTTCCGTAACGGTGGACGAGCTTCTGTCGGGAGAAAAGCTGATTTCCCTCGCCGAACAGGAAAACAGGAAAAATATCCGCACCCTTTGCCGAAAGCTTTTCGGCGCGGTCGATTTGTTATCGTTTCTGCTGATTGTGCTTCCGCTCTACCCGAACACCGTAAGCGGATACGTCTATTCGGTGAACCTCGCGGCATATGCGGAAAAGGGACTGCCCATAAGAGCGGTTTACCTTGCGCTCTTCCTCTCGCTTACGGCGGTCGGCGCGGTTAAAATTATAACAACCCTGTCAGGCGCGGAAAAGGGGCAGAGAGCTATAACGCTGTGCTCGGTGTTTCTCGGAGCCCTGACCGTGGTATTTCTCGCGCTTGCGCGCGAAGCGTATGCGGTAACGGGTGCATTCGCGCTCCTTATAATTAAAATGCTGATACTGTTTAATAAAAGCCCGTCGGTGTAAACACACCGACGGGCTTATTTTACAGGGATTCGATTTTATCCGTAATCGCTTCCAGCGGAGAGAGCGCGCATCTCTCGATGTTTCCCGAGTCGCACAGCGCGGCGAGATTCGGGTCAATCGGAATTTTTGCGAACGTGTCAATTCCGCGCTCACGGGCAAAGCCCTCGACATCGGCGTAGCCGAATATCTCGTGCTCCGCTCCGCAGTCGGGACATTTGAAATACGCCATGTTCTCAACTATGCCGAGAATCGGGACGTTTACCATTTTCGCCATGTTTATCGCCTTATCGACTATCATGCCGACAAGCTCCTGCGGTGTCGTAACGACGACTATTCCGTCAATCGGGAGCGATTGGAACACCGTTATCGGAACGTCGCCCGTTCCGGGAGGCATATCGACGAACATATAGTCCACATCGTTCCATACAACGTCCGTCCAGAACTGCTTAACCGCGCTTGCGATTATCGGACCGCGCCACACGACGGGGTCTGTCTCGCCGTCAAGGAGGAGGTTAATCGACATTACCTCAATCCCCTTTTCCGTTACCGCGGGCATGATGCCCGTGCCGATGGCTTCCGCCCTGCCGTGCAGTCCGAAAATCTGCGGTATCGACGGGCCTGTTATGTCGGCGTCGAGTATCGCGGTGCGTTTCCCGCGGTTTGCCGAGGAAACGGCAAGGAGCGACGTTACAAGACTCTTGCCGACTCCTCCCTTCCCGCTTACAACGCCGATTACCTTTTTAATCTGCGAGCCCTCGTGGGGCTTTTCCACTAAGATCTTCTTTTCGCGCTCCCCGCACGCTTCTCCGCACGTTGAGCAGTCGTGTGTACATTCGCTCATGAAAAACTCTCCTTATCTTTTTATCTTATTATAAAACGTAAATGCGTTTTCGGCAGTTATTTCGCCGACACTCTCGGCGGGTATCCCCCAAAAATCACCGATTTTTTCGGCGATAATCGGAATGTATTCGGGACTGCACCGCTTCCCGCGGTATGGCACGGGCGCCATGTACGGGCAGTCCGTTTCAAGCATGATTCTGTCGCGCGGGGCGTTTTTAATGACTTCGGGCGCGCATCTCGCGTTTTTAAACGTAACCGCTCCGCCGAATGACATATAAAAGCCGAGCTTTAAAATCTCGCGCGAATACTCAAGGCTTCCCGAGAAGCAGTGGTACACGGCGCGCAGACCCTTGTATCGCTTTAAAATTTCAAAGCAGTCGAGGTGCGCGTCGCGGTCGTGGATAACAACGGGCGCATTAAGCTCGTATGCAAGGGACACCTGCTCGGAAAAGCACTTCTTCTGCACCTCGCGCGGGACGGAGCCGTAATAATAATCGAGCCCGATTTCGCCGATTGCCGTTACCTTTTCCTCTTTCCAAAGCGTTTCGAGAGCGTTTAAATCCTCTGCCCGAAAGCTTTCGGCGTTCTCGGGGTGAATCCCCGCGGTCGCGTAAATGAAGTCATTTTCCTTTGCAAGACTTAAGGCGCACTCTGAGGACTCAATGTCCGCGCCTGCACATACGACGCGGAAAACACCCGCCGACCGTATGCGCCCTAAAACATCGTTAAGGTCGTCTTTGAACTGCTCATCGTCAAGATGTGCGTGTGTATCTATATACATATTGAAATATACCTCTTATAAAATACGGTAAGTTATCGATTTTAATGTATTCCGAACAGTGATTCAAAGTTTTTTTCAAGAATTTTCTCTCGGTCGCAGTCGGAGATTTTGAGAGACATGAACTTTAAAAGCTCGTCCTTCGGCGACCACATGGGGAAATCGCTTCCGAAGAGGAAGCGATCTGCGCCGAATTTAGAAATGAGCTTTTCGGCAAGCCCCTCGGGCATAAGCCCTATTGAGCTTGACGTATCAAAGTACAGGTTTTCAAACCTCTTATAATCGCGCGCGTTTTCCCACTCGGAGTACGCACCGAAATGCGCGGCGATGCAAACAAGCCTCGGGAAACGCTCAAGCGCGGACATAAGTCGCTTCGGGTTTGAAAGGCTGTTTCTCCTGTCGCCCGTGTGGAAAAGAACGGGGAGCGATTCCGCCTCTAAAATCCCGTACATGGGAAACATCCGTTCATCGTCGATGGCGATGCCCTGAAAATCGGGGTGGATTTTAACGCCGAGGAGATTATGCGCGCGTATGTAGGATACCTCGGCCGCAATATCGCAAAGTCCGCAGTGGAGCGAACCGAGTCCGAGAAATGCGCTGTTTTCCGAACAGGTTTTTGCGATGAAGCTGTTAATTGAGCGCACCTGGTGCGCGGTTGTCGCGCTTGAGGATATAAGCGTCCTGTAAATTCCCGCGTCCCTGCTCTTTTCAAGGAGCGCGTCGGCACGTCCGCTGTTTTTCATCGGCGCGCCGTAAAACGCGCCTATTGCGGAGGACGCCTTTTCCGATATTTCCGCGGGAAAAATATGTGCGTGGGAATCGTAAATTTTCATCAGTTTAAGAAGTCCTTCAGCATTTTTGAACGGCTCGGGTGGCGGAGCTTGCGCAGCGCCTTTGCCTCAATCTGGCGTATGCGTTCGCGCGTTACGTTAAATTCCTTACCGACCTCCTCAAGAGTTCTCGTCCTTCCGTCCTCAATTCCGAAGCGGAGCTTCAGCACCTTTTCCTCACGCGGGGTGAGAGTTCCGAGAACTTCTACAAGCTGTTCGCGCAGAAGTGCAAACGACGCGGCTTCTGC
>CAKSEF010000067.1 GCA_934446465.1 uncultured Oscillospiraceae bacterium | reverse complement strand
GCGCAAGATAGCCAATCCAGCCGAAAACGGCGCCGAGCGCGAAAAAGAGTATGTGCGGGAAGACAAGCGCCGTAGCGATGCCCGCGCCGAGTGCTTCGGCGTCAGAGCCCGCGCCTGCGGTTGCGCCGAAAAAATAGCATATGAGATAGATTGAATACGCAGTTGCGAGTATTGTCGCTACTAAAAGTGCAATGCTCCCTTTTTTCATTGTTAAATTCCTCCGATATCATTTCTTGACAGTAGTTTTTACGCCGTATTTAATTGCCTCGCTTTTTCCCGCGTCCTTGTTCCCCCAATATGTGCCGTCGGTGAAGTATACGCTGTAAAGGTATAAGTTTCCGCCCGTAACATCATTGTCGAGGATAGACCAAGAGAGCTTTGCTGTGCCGTTTGCCGAAATTGCGTCGTTGGAAGAAAGCTCATTCACCGTGAAAATGCTGTTGACTGCTTCGCCGTATACATCGGTCGGCTCGAAATAGAACTTTACGGCGGCAATTTGCTTCGGTTTATTGTTTTTTATACTGCATGTGATCTCGGTAACGCCTATAATGTTATCGGCAATGTCCGCCGTGTATGAGACGGGGCATCCGGCAGAATACTCCGTGGGGACATTCGGAGCTTCGGGTGCCGAAGCGGTTACAGCAGCTTCTCCGCCCGGATTGTTCCCCGCACCGGGAGAAGATGACGATACGGCAATTACAACTATCATGATAAAGAAAAATGCAACCGCGCCGAGAACCATAAAAATTGTATTGCGCCGTGTGTCCTGCTTTTTCTTATTTATAAGAACCGCAAGCTGAAGGTCGTATGTATCTTTTGTTATTTCCCCTGAGTCGAGCTTTGAATTTAGAATCATTAAATCTTTTGAAATATTCATATTATCACCTCCTTGTAACAATTTATTACAGAATATAATCCCCTTATATAAGTATATACTTATAAAGGAGAATTGTCAATAGAATATATATTTAATAAACTGTATAATGAGGTGAAAAGGAGTGATAAAGGTAAGACTTAAATTAGATGAAAAATTGGGAGAAGATGGAATCAGCCGATATGAGCTTGCGAAGAGAACGGGCATTCGGTATATGATTATTGATAACTACTATAAGAACAAAGTCATGCGCTATGACAGTTTCGTGCTCGCACGGATTTGCGAAGCGCTCGGATGCGATATTTCCGATATAATAGAGAGCGTAAATGAATAAAAATCGGCGGTGTAAAAGTTTTACACCGCCGTTTTTTGCGAAAACGGGAAAATGGTTCGTAACGGGCGAACCGATTTACGGTTCGGAGTTTTTACACGGCCGTTTACAGAACTTTTTTCAGATACTGCCCCGTATATGATTTTTCGCACTGCGCTACCTCTTCGGGGGTACCCTGCGCGACTATTGTTCCTCCGCCGTCCCCGCCTTCCGGGCCTAAGTCTATTATGTGGTCGGCGGTTTTAATCACATCGAGGTTATGTTCGATTACGACAACCGTGTTTCCCGCATCGGTCAGGCGCGAAAGAATATTGACAAGCCTGTGGACGTCCGCAACATGAAGTCCTGTTGTCGGTTCGTCAAGCACATATATGGTCTTCCCCGTGCTTCTTCTCGAGAGCTCGGTTGCAAGCTTGACCCTCTGCGCCTCTCCGCCCGAAAGCGTTGTGGACGATTGACCGAGCTTTATATATCCGAGTCCGACATCGTTGAGAGTTTTGATTTTGTTCGCGATTTTCGGCATATTTCCGAAGAACTCATACGCCTCTTCGCATGTCATCTCAAGTACGTCATAGATGCTCTTTCCCTTGTATTTTACCTCGAGCGTTTCACGGTTATAGCGCTTTCCGTGGCACACATCGCAGGTTACGTATATATCGGGGAGAAAGTGCATTTCAATTTTGTTTACACCGTCGCCCGAACACGCCTCGCATCTTCCGCCCTTGACATTAAATGAAAAACGGCTGCTTGTGTATCCGCGCATTTTCGCGTCGGGACTCATCGCAAACAAGGTTCTTATGTCGTTGAAAACTCCCGTGTACGTTGCGGGGTTTGAGCGAGGAGTGCGCCCGATTGGGGATTGGTCAATATCGATTATCTTGTCAAGATACCGCTCTCCCTCAAATGCTCTGAATTTGCCGGCGTGCGTTTTTGCGCCGTTTAGCTTAGACGCCAGATGCTTATACAAAATTTCGTTTGTAAGCGAGGATTTTCCCGAACCCGATACGCCCGTTATGCAGGTGAGTGTGCCGAGCGGGATTTTAACGTCTATGTTTTTAAGGTTGTTTTCTTCCGCACCGATAATTTTTATGAATTTGCCGTTCCCTTTACGGCGCTCAGCGGGCACGGGTATTTTTCTCTTGCCCGAGAGGTACATTCCCGTAACGGAGCGCGGACTTGCGATTATATCGTCAATCATCCCCTGTGCGACGATTTCGCCGCCGTGTATGCCCGCACCCGGGCCGACATCTACAATATGGTCAGCCGCGCGCATTGTGTCTTCGTCGTGTTCCACAACTATGAGAGTGTTGCCTATATCGCGCAGCTTCTTAAGCGTTGCAAGGAGCTTATCGTTATCACGCTGGTGCAGTCCGATTGACGGCTCGTCAAGAATATACAGCACGCCCATGAGCGACGAGCCTATCTGCGTGGCAAGGCGTATGCGCTGACTCTCACCGCCCGAGAGCGTTCCCGCGCTTCGCGAAAGGGTGAGATAGCTGAGGCCGACACTCTGTAAAAAACCGAGACGCGATTTAATTTCTTTTAAAATGCGTTCCGCAATTTTCTTCTGGCGGTCGGTGAGCGTTTTCTCAACGCTGTCTATAAATTCTATCGCCTCGTTTACAGACATTTCGCACATATCGGATATGTTGATTCCGCCAACCGTAACGGCGAGAGCTTCGCGCTTAAGACGTTTTCCGCCGCACGTTTTGCATAGCATATGCGCCATACATTCTTCGATTTCCGCTTTTGAATAGTCGCTTGTTGTTTCGTGATAACGGCGCTCAAGGTTAGAAATAAGACCCTCAAATGCCTGCGTATAGTCGCCCTTTCCGTATGATTTTTCGTAATGGAGAGGGATTTTTTCGCCGTTTGTGCCATATAAAAGCGCATTTAAGGCTTCTTCGGGAATATCACGAACCGGAGTTGAGAGGTCAAATCCGTAACGCGCCGCAAGACCGTCGTAATACATGCGAGCAATAGTGCCGGGGGAGGCATTGTGCCAGCCCGAGGCATTTACCGCGCCGTCGAGGATTGACAAATCTTTATTGGGTATTACCATATCGGGGTCTACCTTGAGGAGCGTCCCGAGTCCCGCGCATTCGGGACATGCGCCGTGCGGATTGTTAAACGAGAAAAGTCTCGGGGTCAGCTCCTCCATGCTTATACCGCAGTCGTCGCAGGCGTAGTTCTGTGAGAAAACAAGACTCTCACCGCCGATTACATCGACAATTATAATGCCGTCCGAGAGCTTTCCCGCAGTCTCCACGGAGTCGGTAAGGCGGGTTGCTATGCCCTCTTTGACAACGAGTCTGTCTATCATGATTTCTATGTTGTGCTTTTTGTTCTTTTCGAGCCTGATATCTTCCGAAAGGTCGAAGATTTCGCCGTCTGCGCGTGCGCGGACAAAGCCTGATTTCTTTGCGTTTTCAAATACTTTTTGATGCTCGCCCTTGCGTCCGCGAACAACGGGGGCAAGAATTTGTATTTTTGTTCCCTCGGGGAGCGAGAGGACGCGGTCGGCAATTTGGTCAATCGTCTGCTGTTCTATAACCTTACCGCAGACGGGGCAGTGCGGAACACCGACTCTCGCCCACAAAAGGCGCAGGTAATCGTATATTTCCGTAACCGTTCCGACTGTGGAACGCGGATTTTTAGAAGTCGTTTTCTGGTCAATGGATATTGCGGGGGAGAGTCCCTCGATATAATCGACATCGGGCTTATCCATGCGTCCGAGAAACATTCTGGCGTAAGACGAGAGCGATTCCACATAGCGTCTCTGTCCCTCCGCGTATATGGTGTCAAACGCAAGGCTTGACTTGCCGGAGCCTGAAAGCCCCGTAACGACAACGAGACTGTCCCTCGGGATTTCCACATCAACATTTTTCAGATTGTGCGCCCGCGCGCCTTTTACGAAAATACTTTTGTTCATAAAACCAACTTCCTATTTCCCGCGAAGCTCTATTATCCTGTCGCGCAGCATGGCGGCGTACTCGAACTCGAGCATACGCGATGCCTCGTGCATGTCTTTTTCCAGCTTGCGTATCATCTCCTCGCGCTCTGCGCGTGAAAGCTTTTCGTTACCCTTCGGGCTTGCGTCCTTTGATATTTCGAGAAGCTCCGCAACGTCCTTCTTAATCGTTTTAGGCACTATGCCGTGTTCGTCGTTGTAGCGTTTCTGAATTTCACGGCGCCGGCGCGTCTCGCGTATTGCGCGCTCCATTGAACCCGTAACGGTATCCGCGTACATTATAACTGTGCCGTGGTCGTTTCGCGCGGCGCGTCCCGCCGTCTGAATGAGTGAGGTCTCGCTTCGGAGAAAGCCCTCCTTGTCCGCATCAAGTATCGCGACAAGAGATACCTCGGGTATATCAAGCCCCTCGCGCAGAAGATTTATTCCGACGAGAACATCAAAAGTGCCGAGACGCAGGTCGCGTATTATTTCCATACGCTCGATAGTCTCCACATTGTGATGCAGATAGCGGACTTTTATCCCCGCGCCCTCAAGATATGATGTGAGGTCTTCTGCCATCTTCTTCGTAAGCGTGGTAACAAGTACGCGCTCGCTCTTTGCCGTGCGCGCGTTTATTTCACCTATCAGGTCGTCAATCTGACCGTCTGTCGGGCGCACCTCAATCTCCGGGTCCAAAAGTCCGGTCGGACGTATTACCTGCTCCACAATCTGCGCCGAACGCTCGCGCTCGTAGTCGCCCGGGGTTGCGGAGACATACACTGCCTGATGTACGTGTTTCTCAAACTCGCCGAAATTCAGCGGACGGTTGTCGAACGCGCTCGGAAGCCTGAAGCCGTACTTGACAAGAGTTTCCTTTCTCGCGCGGTCTCCCGCATACATTCCGCGAACCTGCGGAAGAGTTACGTGGGATTCGTCCACTATCAGCAGATAATCATCGGGGAAATAGTCCATGAGTGTGAACGGCGCGCTCCCCGGTTCGCGTCCGCTTATTATGCGGGAGTAGTTTTCTATGCCGTTACAGTAACCGATTTCCTGAATCATTTCAACGTCATACTGCGTCCTCTGGCGTATGCGTTGGGCCTCTATGAGCTTTCCTTCGTATTCGAATTTATTAACCGCGGTTTCCATTTCCGACAAAATTTCATCGCACGCGCGCGCCATTTTTTCGGGAGTGGAAACGTAGTGCGACGCGGGGTATATCGCAGTATGAGAAAGCTCGCGCTTTACCGCGCCCGTAACCGTGTTTATTTCGGATATCCTGTCAACCTCGTCGCCGAAAAATTCTATTCTCACCGCGCTGTCCTTTGAATACACGGGGAATACCTCAATAGTGTCTCCACGAACGCGGAATTTATTTCTTTCAAAGGCAACGTCGTTGCGCTCATAGCGTATATCTATCAGCTTGCGTATTACATCATCACGCTCGCGCGTCATTCCGGGACGGAGAGATATGACCATACTCGAATAATCAATCGGGTCTCCCAAACCATAGATGCACGACACGCTCGCAACAATTATAACGTCTCGCCGTTCTCCGAGGGACGCCGTCGCGCTGTGGCGCAGTCTGTCGATTTCCTCATTCGTGGAGGAATCCTTTTCTATATATGTGTCCGTATATGGAATGTACGCCTCCGGCTGATAGTAATCAAAGTATGAAACAAAATATTCAACCGCATTATCGGGAAAAAATGCTTTGAGCTCGGAACAAAGCTGTGCGGCGAGCGTTTTGTTGTGCGCAAGTACAAGCGTCGGCTTCTGCGTGCGCTCGATTATGTTTGCCATCGTAAATGTTTTTCCCGAGCCCGTAACGCCGAGAAGAGTCTGCTCGGAAAGCCCCATTTCTATTCCAGAAACGAGCTTGTCAATCGCTTGGGGCTGGTCCCCTGACGGTGAATATTCAGAAACGATTTTAAACTTCTTTCCGTCTTCCATTGTTAAGCCTTTCTTTCTTCGGGCGGGTGTTTGTCGAATATGCCCTCCGTTCTGAGAGATATAAACTCGTCGCCCGAAACTATTATATGGTCGTCAAGATAGATGCCGACAAGAGTAAGCGCCTCCTGAAGTGCATAGGTTGAATTAACATCATCATATGAATAAAGACACGCGCTGTTCGGGTGATTATGCGCGATTACAAGACGCGATGCGTTGTATTTGAGGGCAAACTCAATCACGGTTCTCGGATTGAAGTCCACCGAATCGCATCCTCCCTCCGTAAGGCATTCATACGCAAGATACTTGCAGTTGCCGTCCATGCACACCGCCGCGATAACCTCGTTTTCATATCCGATAAGACGCTGGCAGAAGAACCGGCCCACCTCGGGAGTGGAATTGAATATAACGGGCGCGTCCCACTTGGAAATACAGTATTTCCGATAAAGCTTCGGAAGCATTTTGATGAACACGGCGGCAGATTCACCTATTCCGTCAACCTTCTTAAGCTCGCGGAGCGGTGCGTCAACAACCGCGGCAAGACTTCCGAAGCGGGAAATGAGCTCCCGCGCGATTGGGTTTGTATCACGACGGTATATTACTCCTTGGAGAAAGTATTCAAGAACAATATATTCGGGGATTGTATCTATATTTTCTGATTGAAAGCGGATTCTTAACCGCTCACGATGACCTTCAGCCATGAGATGTATGCTCCTTAAATAGTTGTGCTCAAGACGGCCTCCGCAACGCGGATTCCGTCAACTGCGGAGGAAAGTATTCCTCCCGCATATCC
>CAKSEF010000066.1 GCA_934446465.1 uncultured Oscillospiraceae bacterium | reverse complement strand
ACTCTTACAACAAAGTGGAGTGTACTTGCTCTTCCGTCAGTATCGGAGGCTGTTATTGCAAAGTTATTATCACCGACTTGTGCTGAAGACGGTTTCCACGTTACAGTATGTGTTGCTGCGTTAAAGCTCGCCCCCGTCGGGAGAACATCTGCCTTATAGATGAGTTCTTTTCCGAGCGGGCTTGTTGCCGAAACTTTTACGGATACAGAAGATTCTGCGGACGCTGTAAGATTATCTATCGGATCAAATTCGGGGAGGTTTTCATCGACAAAGGACAGCGGAATTGCGTAGGACTGACCCCTTGCTATATTGTAGACAAATCCCTTGTCAAGATCAGTTTTATCCTTATATCCGCGAATAAGAGATGTTGTTCCGACTGAAAGCCTTGCCTTTCCCGCGGAAATCTCCGAAGCATCTTCAATTTTGTAAACAGCGTTCTGCACACCGTCGTTTGAAATAAATATATACTTTCCGATTACTTTTTCAATATCGTCGGATGCCATTGACACATCGATATAATTATCAAATGAATTTTCTCGCTGATAGTTTATAACTGTGCCTGTTATCGACTTAGCCGAACCTGTGCTTTCGCCGATGATATCACCGTCGTTCAAGTAACGATAAATCACTTCATTCTCTGCATTTATGCTGTAAACTCCGACAAATCCGCGGAAGTCGAATTTATCGTCAACACGATATGTTACCGATGTGTTTGTCGCATAGACGATATAGTCTGTTCTGCCGTTCGTGTGTACTACCTTGAGAGCGCGAACAGCATCGTCCGCTTTTTCCGTACCGTCAATGACGTTTGCCGAAACCGCTTCCATACTCTCGACATAGCGCGTATTCTTGTACGGCTCGTAAACGGTTGTGAACAAGCTGTCAAGATTTTCGCCTTCACGGGTTACGAGAACGTACTCAAGACCCTCGGGCATTTTCTCATTTCCCTTTTTGACGGGGACTTTGCCCTGAGCAATCGCCACTTCATTGACGTCAAAATCATTCATCTGCGTCATGCGGAGATGTATTCCGTTACTGTCCTTAACAGCCTTATTGTAGTCTGTTACATTGAAGTCGACCGAGAATTGTCTGGACGGATTGTTATCACGTCTTACATTCTTAAGCCATGTATAGCCTCTCGGATAAACGGTTTCATATGTCCACGCGTTGGGGGAATTCGGGTCTTTACCGAATGGAACATCCGCGCCCGCATACGAGCCTTTGTAATTGCCGTCAGCATCCGTTTGAGGCACAAGGTTAAGCCCTCCTGCTTCCGTCGCTCTTTCCGACTGCGAGTGGAAGCTGAACACGTGGCTCTTTCCTCCCTTTACGCGGAAGAAGTCAACACCGTAGGAAACATTATCGTCCACTTCTACCATGACTACCGTTCTGCGGTAAATGTCCGCTTCTTCATACGAATCATCCGACGAGACATCCATTACCTTAGCTTTGCCGCCGTCGTCGAAATGCAGCGGAGTCTGTGTTTCCGTGTGTACTTTCTGCTCTTTTTTATTCACCGTTACCGTATTATGCGAAACGGTTGTGCTTATCCACTGCAAACGCTCAGGGTCGGTACCCGTAGTCGATGGATATCCGAGGTCGGGTGCAACGTTCAATCCGAACGCTTCCATTCCGAGTGTGAGCGTATCTTTATGCCCGTGTCCGCTGTTTGAGCCGAAGTAAATCCACATATCGCGTGCATTATTCACTGTATTTGCACTGCTGTAAGATTTATAGTTTGCGCCGGCGCGGAGGACTCCGAAACCGAAGCCCGACATGAGCTCGCTCTCCATTTCGCCGTTTACATCGATGAGCCTTTCAACTTCGCTCTTCAGGCTTTCGGGGTTATCATCCCAAACGCTGTAACAGAGGTTGTCTGTCGTATATCCGTTCATGATATAGATGTACTGCGCGAGCGGTTTTGCATATTTCGGGTTGTCTTTCAGATTCATGAATGCGGATTTCAGTGCTACAAGGCTTCCGGAGACTTCAACTCCCGCAGTGGTCCCCGTATCTCCTATCTGCGCCGTGTGGTCGCCTGTGAGAATAACGGGTATCATAGACGTAAACATTTTTGCAAACTTCGGATTATCGTACGGATTGTAGTTCTTCTCGCCCTTATACTTTGCGAGATTATCCGCCATCTGATAGAGGCGCGTAACCCAATAGAGGTTATAGTTCGGCGAGGCTTCGTTGCCCATTCCGTCGCGGTCTACTTTATCGATGATTGTTGAGTAGAAGTCGCCGCCTGTCGCATACGTTTTTTCGTCGCCCGTATCTGTGTTGAAAATCCACTCTATCATTTCGCTCGTTTCGGGTTCGCGGTCCAGTACGACAGCCGCAGCCGAGAGAAGATCCTGTTTCATTCCGTAGTTTCCGTTAATGATGCTTTTCTTAATTGCATCATATGTTTCCAGCAGAATATTTTCTTCCCAGTTTTTCCAAATCTTATGCGAATCTGACTTATCGTTTTCAAGTCCGTACTTCTTTGCTCTTTCGGAAAGATAGCTTATGACCTGCTCGTCGTCATTTTCAATTACCGGATAGAACACATCGCACGCGACCGACATCCACTTGAGAAGCGTGGCGTCCTGTATGCGGCCTAGAATTTTACCGGCTCCCGAGCCTCCGTCGGTTGCTTCATACTTTTTGCTGGGGAATGTTTTCAATTCGTCGTATTCCGGCAGTACATCCGCAATTCTGTCAATCAGAATGGCACCGGCTCTTGCGTATTTTGCGTCTCCCGTATAGAGGTATGCGTCGGAGAGCGCTATAATTATTCCCTGTACATAGTACCAGAACGAATAGTGATACTGGCCGAGGAAAACGTATACCTTATCGACGCTTCCCGTGCTTGTTTTTTCGCCCGTATCATAGCCGAGTCCGTAATCTACTCCCCAGCCGTCGCCCATTTCCGGATAGAGCTCATTTTTGAGATAATCTTTGCCGCCGTTTGCCTTGGACCATTCATTCCAGTAAACTCCCCGTTCGGGTCTGTAAACTCCTCCGTCTTTTTCGGTTACGAGCTTATACAACCCCGCAAAGTCGTTTGACGGGAAAACACTCTTACATTCGGGGCACTGAATCTTCCATGGACGGTTTATATAGTTAATCGTCCATCCTCCGACGCCGTTTGCGCCGCCGTGCTTACCCACTATATCTTCTCCGCATATCGGACAGTATTTATAATCAGGGTCGCCGCGGAGACGTATTTTAGTCGAACGCGGGATTCCCTCACCGGGAATCATGCCGCAAATCACATCGATGTTTTGCAGGTATTTATCCGCATTCGCGATTGCCTTTTTCGCTACTTCTTTTGCCCACGGAAACTTTTGTGAGTTTTCACGGGCTTTTTCGCGCATTTTTTCCGTGTAGAAAGTTGTTGTTGTCTTTCCTCCGTCATGTATGACTTCCAGCTCACGGTTTTCAGTTAATGTTTCGCCCTTGAACACTGTCGAAAAATTCACTGTTGTTATTCCCTCCGCGGTACCTGTGATTGTATTGTCGGGATTCAGCTTTGCGACACTCGGATCCGAAAAGCTGATTGACATATTCTCTGCATTTATACGAATACGGTTTCCGCTGTTCATTAAGACATACCATTTGGGCATCGCCTTTCCGTGAACATATATCTTGCCGTCAAGCAAGAACTCGGTCGACTTAATTCCCGTATTGTCGCATGCAGTTATGACCAGCTCTCTTTTTATGGTGCTTACTCCGTCTGTCGCCGTAACGAAGATTTTGCATTTACCCTCTCCCGTCGCTTCGATATTTCCGTTTGCGTCGACCGACACCACATCCTCATCTTCGGAAGTGAATATTACCCTGTAATCGTCCTGATGAATAACACTTCCGTCAAGTCTTTTTGCGACGTAATCAATCTTTGCTTTCTCGCCGAAATCGAGTTCCTCTTTAATTACGGAGACATCGAATATCTTCATTATATTTCTTCCGTCAAGCGTTATCCTGCCCGGATACATAACGGCGGATTTAACCTGAACGAGGTTCTTCCAAACCACAAGATACTCACCCGCAGCCGGGAGAGAGATATTTCCGAAGTTCTCGGTCTTTGTGATAACATTTGCCGGGATTTCCACGCTGTGATATTTAATCTCAGTCGACAGTGCGGAATCGGATGTAAGCAATTCGCCGATTGCCGCCGCGTCATTTTCCGTCAGCTCCCCTTTGGGAATTATCCACATACCGCCTATGCACCCGCCTGTTTTTGCAACACCGTGGTCAAACTCGACATTATATTTGCCTGCGGCGGGAACTTTGATTTCGAGTGCTATCCACTTCCCCTGAGATGTATGATCGGTCGATATACCGTAATTCGGGTTTATTATCGGCCTTAATGTGTTGTCGCTTCCGCAGAACCAGCGCCATGTATCGTCGGTTTCATCATACCCGATTGTGCGGACATCACGCTTATAATCAAAGCCTCTTATTATATCATAAACCACTTTTACTCCCGACGGTTCCATAATTGTTGCCGTGTATTCGGCTGAAGCGACCTTCGTAATTCCGTCAAGTGTTATTCTTGCGGTTATCGTTGTCTTTCCGTTGGATTTATCCGTAATTCTTCCTGTATTTGCATCTATCTGAGCAACACCTTCGTCCGAGCTTGAGTACTCAACGGACGCGCCGGAAAAATCCGCTTCTGTTCCGTCGCTCATTGTGCCGTAAAGCTTCGGTTTTTCGTTTGCAAAGCCGCGGATTTTTGCTGTCATAAGTGCGTTCTTTTCTCCGCCCTCAAGAGTTATCTTGCCCGGGAACATATATCCGCAATTCCAAATGCTTCCGCTTGCCAAAGGAATTTCGTTATTGACACTCTTGTAAACAACGATGTATTCGCCCTCGGACGGGAATTTATATGTTCCGAGATCCCGAGCCGTCATAACATTCTTCGGAATGCTCGCGTCCCAATAGTTGATATCCGTCGCAAGAGCCTCCGCAGAGGTGAGTGCTGCGCCTATATCATCGGTATCGCCCGGGAGTATGTATACGCTTCCGATACCGCCCGAAGTATTGGAAATGAGATAGTCGAGCTTTATGTTGTATTCTCCCTTTTTAGGAACGTTTATTGCAATCGCATACCAATTTCCTGCCGGAATCTGGAGATTCAGATACTTATAGTCTCCGCTTACAAACGTCTTAAAATCCTTTGCGGGAAGTGCGCTTGAATGGAATCGCCAGAACGAGTCAGTATCGTCATATGTTATCGTGTTTATAGAAGTATTATGAGAAAAGCCGTTTGTAACGTCATATATTGCCTTATATCCTGACATATTGCTGCTCAAAACGCTTACGCTTAAAACGTTGCTTTCTGTCGATACTCCGTTGTATGATGCCGTTACCTTGAACCTTGCCGTGCCTTCGGATAAGCCCTCAACCTCACCCGTTTCGCTGTTTACTGCGGCGATCTCGGGTGTAAGACTCTCGTACGTGAGTTCTGCATCAGACGCCCACGTACTGTCGCTGAGCGCTGTCTTTGCCGACAAGTTTATTTTGCTTCCTATATTCACAGACGACTTTGACGAGGAGAGCGTACACTTCATCGGCAGAGGACCGTCAATCTCCGAAGATGTAAGCGTAATATTTCCGGGGTAAAGGATACGCCCGTTTGTTGTGCTCGTCGCATCGGTATTTTCGGCAGTCAGCTTATATACTACATAATATTCTCCTGCTGTCGGGAAGCTGATGCCGTTTACTGTCTTATTTGCATTTTCTGCCTTGGCAGCATCTGTGAAATACTCAAAATCTGCAAGCGCCGTTGAGTTATCGGAAACCGCCGCGGCTATATCCGCCGTATCTCCGGGGAGAATCCATGCCGAGCCGTAAGCGCCCGCCTGCTTCTTCTGAAACTTATAATAATCAAACTTCACGTCATATGTTCCCGCCTTCGGAACATTTATTCCGAGTGCGACATACTCGCCGATTATCCAGCATGAAAACTTTAGATTTCCGTAAAACATTGAGAAGTAGTTGTCTCCGCGTGAAGAATTGCTTCGGTCTGCATAACGGTAAAACCCGTTTGTTCTGTCATAATTAACCGTGGTTACAGAATCGTTGGTTTTGAAGCTGTACTCCAATCCGTTCTGCATTCCGTACGTTATTGTTATACCCGAGGCCGCGTTTACCGAAAACGCGGGGATAAACGTGAAAATCATACAAACAGTAAGTACCAGTGAAATTATTCGCTTCATTAGTTTTCCTCCGTTATTTGTATAGTCGGATAAAATCCACACTGCCCGTACATTTTAATCAAAAGGTATCCCTCTGACTTTTCCTCAAAGGGATACCTCGGATTTCATACTACTTGGAGTATGCAACTCTTATGTCTGCTCCGTCGGAGTAAATCACATATCCCGTTGCGGTATCTCCCGCCGTTTTGGGGCTTGCCGTAAACTGTCCGTGGCGGACGCTCTGTGCGCTCTTTGACACAGCCTTTGACTGATAGCTCCCGACCGTTGCGCCGTTTCCGAAAATTATTCCCGTTTCAAGCTTCGTAAAACCTTCGGGGACGTCATATTCCATCATGTATGCGCCGTTTATCGTGTCGCTGTCGAGAACTACTGTCGGCTTAACCTCGATATCATCGCTGTGTGAAAGGATTTCACTGCTTCCGCTCCACGCATGGAACGTGTAGCTTGTTCCGTATGCGACAACCGCACCGTCTCTTGTCCAATACTTTGCGCTGTCATCGCTTGCGTTTACCGTCTCATCGTAGGAATACGTCTTTGATGCTCCGTTGATGCTTACAGACTCGCTTATGTCAGACGTTTCATACTGTGCGACTGCTGTTGTATTCTTGCTGATTACGTCGTTTCCACCGGCAATCGCCCACTCAAGGAAGTTGAATCCCGTAAGCGACACGCTCGGTTTTGTCATTTTGCTGAACAGCGTTCCCGCCGCAACGATTCGTCTTTCGACGAATGCGCCGTTTCCGTTTAAAAATTCAACTGTTATGCCGTTTTCATCGGAGTCCTTTTCATATACGGCGCAGAGCGCTGTATTTCCGTAGATTCTGAAACTGTAATCCTTTTCGGATGAAGCGTATCCGCCGTTTGTTCTCCAGTATTTAAAGCTGTATCCCGAAACATCCGGTGCGCTTACGGAAACCTCATCGCCAAGCGAGAGCGAGTTAATCTTGCTGTATGCGCCGAAAGTTATGTCGTTTTCTCCGACGTTTTCAGCCATAAGTCCGAGTGTTACCGAACTCGGTGCTTCTGCATCCTTATTTTCGGTGATTTCGATACCGAGTGTTTTTTCTGATGTTATTCCGTTATATACGGCGGTAACTTTGATTTTCGCAGTTCCTGCTTTTTCAGCTGTAACCGTTGTTCCTGAAACGGAAGCGCAGTCATTGAGTGATACTACGGAGATGTTCGCGCCCGATATAGCCGAGCCGTCGCTTAAGTAGTTCGCCGAAGCGGTAACATCTGCCGTTTCTCCGACCTTTAAGCTGTCAGACGCGCTTGCCGTTATCATCGGCGCAAGCGTCTCTCCGCCGTTGAGGACGATATCCGTGAGGAATAGCGCCCATGTAGTTCCTGCTGTTTTATGTGTGCAGTTATAGATGACCGTGTACTCGCCCGCAAGAAGCTCAAGGTCGTTTGCCGTCTCGCTGAATCCTGCCGTAAGCTTTGTTACGTCAGCGCTGTAACAATCAAACGACACAATCGGTTCTCTGTCTGCTATTGCTTTTCCAATATCGGCATTTGTCGAAGTTTCGGAAGCCGGAACAAGATACACCTCTCCCGCTGCGCCCGCGGTGTTTTTTGCGTATCCGATACTTACGTTATATTCTCCGCTTACGGGAACATTTACCGAAAGAGCGAGCCATGTGGTTCCGCCCGACTGGAAATGTATTCCGTAACTATCGTTGACCTTAATGTCCCCGTTTGTCGCACGCGCTGCGATTGCTTTTGAAATATCCTTATAAGCCCACATGCCGCCCGTCTGAGCATAACCGATGTTTCCGATATAGCCCTCGGGAACATTCCATGCAAACTTCTTGCCTGTTTCGCGGTTCATTACAAAATCATATTTAACCTTGATGCCGGATAGATTCGGGTTTACAACGTCTATCGACACAACCTTAGAGGCTTTTACTCCCGCATAATCGGCAGTTACGTTTATCTTCGCGGTACCCGTTGCAAG
>CAKSEF010000065.1 GCA_934446465.1 uncultured Oscillospiraceae bacterium | reverse complement strand
GGTCAGGCTATGAATCCGGTAATGCGCAGTGACGGAAGCCCTAAATTTGCAATGGCTGCAACAGTCTCCGGTGCAATTGCAAATGTTATCCTTGACCCAATCTTCATCTATGGGTTTGGCTGGGGAATGATGGGAGCGGCAGTTGCTACCGTGATTGGTCAGGTGCTTACGGCAGCGCTCTCCGTATGTGCATGAAATACGGAGCAAAAGACCCTGTTTTCGGACAGCCTGAGTATGCACATTTCTCTCTTGCCGTCCTCGGCATTGTCATGAGTTTTTTCAAATCGCTGTCTCTATTGAAATCGGTATGGCAGCAGGATGTATGTATCCCGATTGCCGGGTATAATATCGGTGTAAAGAAAAAAGAACGTGCCAAAGCGCTGTTTTCTTTATATGGCGGACCTATCGAGAGTTTTCTGAAACCGATGAGTATATACCACATCAATTATCTATATGTTGTGAATTTCAATTTTCTTTTGATGCAAGCCATGGATTTTATCCTCTACCAAAACGCCTAATCCTACAGTTACCGCTGTTGTATCTATGGCGCGGGGGCTATGGGAGGCTCTGCTGCCGACCTTTTAAATGAAGTGGGTTGTATGTAATGGTTCGGAATTTGCAAAGACAGACGGTGAAGGAGCTGCCGCCGAGAGTGCAGAAGTCTTATCTGCTTCTGAGCCTGAAAAGAAAGAGTTCCTTGCGTGGGATTCACGTGTTTTGGAGAGCGCTGCTTCACACAAAAAGTTCTATGAAGATATGGTCAGTATATACAAAGAAGAAATACGGAAAAAGATATTTGGGTGGCAAGACTGTTTTGGTGCCTGATAGGCATCATGGCATTTGTTTTATTTGTATTGATATTTGATATCCTGCATCCGAGTTTTGGATTTGTAAAATATTAAAAGCACATAACAACAGAGTCTGTGTTTCCGATAAACACAGACTCTGTTGTTTGTTATTCTAAAAAAGCAGAAAAAGCCTTGAAATCAAGGCTTTTTCTTTCATATTGAATGGCAGGGGCAGAAGGACTTGAACCCTCGGCACGCGGTTTTGGAGACCGCTGCTCTACCAACTGAGCTATACCCCTATGTGTTTGCGACTTAAACAGTTTACCATGAATCTGACTATTTTGCAAGAGTATTTTTCAAAAAAAGGTGTTTTTTTAAAAAAGTCTTAATGGGAAAGCATATTTATTTTTAAGCAAATATAATGTATACTTATTTCGGAGGTGAGAAGATGTACAACATTTTGATTTGCGACGACGAAAAGGACATAGTTTCCGCACTGCATATATACCTCAATAATGAGAATTACAATATTATTGAGACCTATGACGGTGCAGAAGCACTTAAAGCACTGTCGGAGAACGACATACACCTGATTTTGATGGATATTATGATGCCGAAGCTCGATGGCATTTCCGCCTTGAAGAAGCTTCGTGAAAGAAACAACACACCCGTAATTCTTCTTACGGCAAAAGGTGAGGATACAGACAAAATACTTGGACTTGATGTCGGCGCGGACGACTATATAACAAAACCGTTTAATCCGATGGAAGTTGTTGCAAGAGTACGTGCTCAGCTCAGACGGTATACGAGCCTCGGCGGTGCAGCAACGAAAAATGATATGCTCAGAATAGGAGAAATAGAGCTTGATGATAAAACAAAGACCGTAAAGGCATATGACAAGGAAGTAAGCTTAACTCCGACGGAGTATGAAATACTAAAACTTTTAATGCAAAATCCGAACAAAGTTTTTTCATCAAAAGAAATATACGAGAGCGTTTGGAACGACCTCGCATACGGTGCGGAAGGAACTGTCGCCGTGCATATAAGGCATATGCGCGAAAAGCTTGAAATAAACCCGAGTGAGCCGAGATATCTCAAAGTAGTCTGGGGACAGGGTTACAAAATGGAGGAGAAAGCATGAAAGGTATATCAAAAAGTTTTTGGATTAAAAGCGCGTTTGTTTCTCTGTTTGTTATCTTTTCTTCGATATCTGCCGTCGGGACTGTCTTCACAGCAGTCTGTGCTGATAAAGGTTATTTGAGAATAGATGCCGATTACAGCAATATACTTGCGAGCCGTGGAAGAATATCGGGCAGATATGCGTTTCTTGAATGGCTTTTTAATTCGCGTTATTTTATAATTGCCGCAACTGTGGTCGCTATTCTTCTCACTATAGCATCTTTTATAATACTTATGTGCATGGCCGGGCATAACTCAAAGCACGACGGTATATATTTAAATGCTGTTGACAGGATACCCCTTGACGTATATACTGCATTGTCAGCCGTTGCAGGTTTTGGCGTATTTGGGCTTCTGGCAATGGGAATAAATGCGGATTTTGAACTTATAATGGCTGCAACATATACGGTATTCTCAATAGTTGCGGAGCTTATTGTGCTTGCGTGGTGCATGAGTGTGGCATCAAGAATTAAAGCGGGAAATATGCTGAAAAACACGGTGATATACCGCTTTTTAATCTTTATTGGTAAACTGTTCGGGAAGATTGCAGACGCCTTAAGATATGCACTTGAAAATATAAACGTTATCGGGAAGAACATTGCAATATTCGCACTTTATACCGTTATAAATACTGCCCTGATAATGCTGTCAAGCTTCGGACACGGACGTCTGAGTATGCTGTGGCTGTATCTAAATGCGGCGGTGCTCGTTGTAATATGTATAATTTCGGTAAACGAAAAAAAGATTTTAAATTCTGCCGAAATGATGGCGGCAGGGAACCTGAACTATAAAATCGACACTGGAAAAATGATAGGGCCAATGCGCAGACATGCAGAGAACCTAAATAATATAAATATCGGGATTACGCATGCGGTTGATGAGAAGCTTAAGCAGGAGCGTTTTAAAACCGAGCTTATAACAAATGTATCTCATGATATAAAAACTCCGCTTACGTCCGTCATAAACTATGCCGACCTGATAAATAGGGAAGAATGCGAAAACGAAAACATCAAAAAGTATTCCGAAGCACTCGAAAGAGCGGCAACGCGCCTAAAAAAAGTAACAGAGGACATAATCGAAGCGTCAAAGGCGGCTACCGGAAATATTAAGGCAAATATAGAACAAATAGATATTACCGAACTTTTGAACCAGTCAGTCGCGGAATACAGCGATAAACTGTCCGCAAGCAATTTGCAGGCGGTTGTGAGCGGACCGGAAATCAGCGTAATGACTGACGGAAAGCTTATGTGGAGGGTGTTCGATAATCTCCTGAACAACGTATGCAAATATTCGCAGGAAAATACAAGAGTATATATAGACGTAAGCGAAGATGATTCATATGTGTATGTGATGTTCAAAAATATTTCCAGGGATATATTAAATATTAAGCCGGATGAATTGATGGAACGTTTTGTGCGCGGGGACAGCTCACGAAACAGCGAAGGGAGCGGACTGGGGCTTTCGATAGCGCGCAGTCTCACAGAAATTTGCGGCGGTGTATTTAAAATAGAGATTGACGGGGATATGTTTAAAGCGATTATAAAACTGAAAAAATAGATAGGAGGATGTTTCGGTTATTCCGAAACATCCTCTTGTATTATTACTCTTATTTTGATACAATACACGATATACAAAGAAAAGGTGGTTGTTATGAGAATTATTATTGCATCTGATATACACGGTTCCTCGCACTTTTGCGAAAAGCTGATTGAGCGTTTTGAAAAAGAGCATGCGGATAAAATGCTGATTTTGGGTGATATTCTCTATCACGGACCGAGAAATGACTTGCCGAACGGCTATGCACCCAAAAGCGTAATATCAATGCTCAATGAGATTAAGGACAAACTCGCCTGCGTCCGCGGGAACTGCGATACTGAGGTTGACCAGATGGTTTTGGAGTTTCCGATTCTTGCTGACTACGCGCTCTTTTGCATCGGCGGAGTAACAATGTTTGCAACGCACGGACACATTTATAACGAAGAAAATTTACCGCCGATTTCCGGGATTAACGTTCTGTTAAACGGACATACACACATACCAAAGCATGTGAAGTACAATACATTTACATATATAAATCCGGGCTCGGTTTCAATTCCGAAGAACGGAAGCAGACACAGCTATATCGTTTTTGAAAACGGAGTTTTCACGTGGAAGGACTTAGACGGGAGTGCGTATGACAGTGTAGACCTGTAGACGGCTCCGTCGCTATTTCGACTTGTTTTTTATAAAATCATATATTGCATCGGAAACAGTGCAAAATTCCTCAATAGAGAGTTTTTCGCCCCTGACCGTGGAAGGATGCCCGAGCTGAGTTAAAATATCAACAATATCAGATTTCGCCATATGACTCTCGAACGCTGAGAAAAGCCCGTTTACTAACTGCTTTCTGCGCTGTGCAAATGAGGCGCGCACAACTTTGAAGAACAACTCCTCGGACTTCGGATTCACGCGCGGTGTGTTTAACGGACGCATTATAACAACCGCGGACTGTACCTTTGGTTTCGGTTCAAAGCAATCCGGGGAGACAGTGAACAATAGGGAAGGTTCGGTATAATATTGAACATAAATGGTAAATGCGCCGTATTCGGGTGTTCCCGGTTTCGCACATATTCTCTCGGCAACTTCCTTTTGAATCATTGTCGTAATTGTTTCAAATGCTTTTGTCTTTATCAATGCAGATATTATCGGAGTTGTTATATAGTAGGGGAGATTCGCGCAAACTTTCGGGCGACTTCCGTCAAATTCAACTCTTACAAGTTCAGCAATATCACACTTCAGTATATCGTTGAAAATGACTTTTACATTAGGAAATTCGGCAAGCGTTTCGTCAAGGACGGGCTTTAACGCTTTATCGATTTCGACGGAGATAACTCTTTTTGCGTATGGTGCCAAAACGGATGTCAGACTGCCGATTCCGGGTCCAATCTCGAGAACTGAATCTTCGGGTGTAATTCCCGACATTTCAGCAATGTCTTCGCATATATATCGCTCTGTTAAAAAATTCTGCCCGAGGGATTTTGAAAACTTAAATCCGTGGCGCGAGAGTATTTCGTGTATTTCTTTAACTGAAAACAAATTCATTGTGATTTTCCTCATTGTATTGTGTTTTTAATTATTATACAATAAAGAAAAACTTTTTACAATAAGAAAGAAGTTCGGCAATGCGTAATAAAATCTCCGCATACTTTTTAGTATGCGGAGATTTTGATTATTCAAGGACATATACGGTAGCACTTCTTCTTCCGAAGTTTATACACTCTCTGTATGTGTTATAAAACAAATCGATTTTATTCCCGCGGACACCGGTATCTGCTGCGACCGCAGTTCCGTAAGACCAGCTTTTGCCGTCTGCGGAAACGATATAAAGCTTTGAACCGAGCGGTATCACCTTTGGGTCAACCGCTACAAGCCCGACTTTTGCAACCTTGCCCGTGGCGGTCGTTTTCTTTCTTGAACGCTCAGTAGTGTACGCGGTAGCAGTCATTTTTATGGCTTTTTTATATTTGAGCTTACCGCCGGACGATGTAGCAACCGTCCCCGACGAAACGACCTTCTTTGTTCCGTATTCTATAATTTCGTTCACGGGAGAAGATACCACATTTTCAGACACAAGCTCTTTTCCGGCTACGCTTCCGTTTACGGTTTTAATTTTATAAGTGAGTTTTTTTGAACCGTATACGCCCTTTTGGATAACGCGCTTTGTGCCTTCGTTCATATTGGCAGAAGCACGCTTTTCCGTTGAATACGGTACGGATTTTGTTACTTCCTCAGTAGAATATGAAACTCTTGTTATATCTACCGCCATTCCGTCAGTAATCGAGGAAGAAAGGGGAACAGAAACGATATCGGAGTCCGTTACAGCTATGTTGTTGTTCTCGAATAACTCCGCAAGGCTGTTCTCCTTTTCGGCATAAATAACAATCTTTGAGCCGCCGTAATTGACACTTACTTCGCTGCGTCTGTGAATATTAATCTTTGCGACACCATCCGACGGTTTGTCGGGCATTTCAATATAATCATTTTCGTCAATTTCGATGCCGGCTTCACGGACAGCTTCGGCACAAGTTTCTACCGAGCTGTTGAGCATCGAAACATTATCACCGTCGTAAAAGATGTAGGTATTCACAGATGATATGGCAGCGGCGATGCAGAAAACCGTTGTTAAGCAAATAACAGATATTATAACCGCACGCCTTGAGAGGAGAGTTAAAAAATCTCCCTTCATTTTTCTTATATAAGCAAACATATAAACCTCCTAAAACAGTGCGAAACTTATTTACAAAAAGTATATGGAAAAACGCGGTATTTATTCCAAAAGCAACACAAAAAATTTCACACATTGTTGCTATTGTAACTCATTGTAACTAATTTGTCAAGTCCTGTAAGGAATTTTACTTAAAAAAGTTGCTTAAAATGCGATTCTTCTGCGATTTAGCATATATTGCATATTTGAAAAGTTGGTACAGATATTGTAACAAAATCGGCAGATGAAATTTTTCATCTGCCGATTTTTTCATTTATTAGTTTTATCAAATCAGTTTTGGTATTGGGACACTCTTCGGATATTACGGCTTTGAGAGCTAAGTTGAGGAGTTTTCCTATTGTCAAACCGTCGTTTACACCTAAATCCATGATGTCTTTTCCGTTTATGGCCAAATCGCGAATCCAAAGCGGTGGAGATTCCGCCATGAGCTTTGATAGATTTTCACGAACGGCGGGGGAAGTGCGTATATAATCAAAAAGAAGGAACAGACGCTCATATCCGAACTGACTAACAATACGTTTTAATGCTATACGTTCGGTCGGAGGAGTAAATTTTCCGTTTCGCAGGAGAAAGGTAACACAGTTGACGGTATTGGTATCAAATCTAAGTTCATGCAGAATGTGTTCCGAATCCTGATACGCAATACCTGACAGGACATACGCCAATCGAAGCAGGAGCCTTTTAGGAGAACTGTCAACGAGATAAGCTTTCTCATCCCAGTCCTTAAAGATATATTCATTCTTGAATATTTCCTTAAAAACCGACTTAAATTCGCGCATAACCCTCCCGGCTCCGACCCCGAGCAATAATTTGCACAGCTCGTGATTTATCCGTTCTTTTGCAATTTTAGCCAATGTAGGTGCTTTTTTTATCACCGCATCGGCAGTTTTGCGCTCAATTTCAAAATCAAGCTGTGAGGAGAATCTAAGAGCGCGCATTATGCGCAGTGCGTCCTCACCGAATCGCTCGGAAGGAATGCCAACGCAGCGGATAATCTTTGATTCTATATCGTCTAATCCGTGAAAATTATCAACAAAACCGCGTATAGGGGAGTATGCCATTGCATTCACGGTAAAATCACGTCGCGATAAATCTTCGTCTATTGTTTTGATGAAGTTTACAAATGCAGGATGCCGGTGGTCGGAATATCCGCTTTCTGTTCTGAAGGTTGTTATTTCGCAGGCATTTCCGGATACCACAACAGTAACAGTGCCGTGTTTAAGTCCAGTATCTATAATCTTAAACTCGGACAGACAATTTTTTACTTCGTTCGGAACTGCGGATGTGCAGATATCCCAGTCATTTACTGCGCGCTTCATTATGCTGTCCCGAACACACCCTCCGACTGCATAAGTCTCAAAACCGCCGTTTTCAAGCTTTTGAATAATCGTCAATATATGATTCGGAATACTTATTTCAGGCATTTTATCACCACCACAAAAAAGACAGATTACTGCTTTTCAGTAATCTGTCGGTAATGCTAACGACTGTGTTTTCTTCTCTTTCCTTTGTGCTTGCCGAGCGCAGACAAAACGGCACCAACGAGAGCTCCGCAAAAGCATGCAAGGATAATCTCAGGCAATGCCTCAGTCGGTACAAGACGACCGAAGACTGCAGAACCGATGATGTAGATTATTAAAAGCAGTATAAATCCCTGTAACAGGGAAGAAAGGACACCTCTTCCGAATTTGCGGGCGGAGAGATTCGATGCGACTGCCGTTCCGATAAAAACCGATATGTACGCACAGCCCGCCATAAAGCTTTCCGGCACTTTTCCGGAAGAAATAAAAACAGAAAACAAAAAAGAAAGACAAAGGATAACCGCTATTCCGATAACGCAATGAATCATGTACGAAACTACGGGACCTACGCCTTTCTTTATTGGTTCTTCAATATTTTTTCTCACAAGATTCCACCCCCGAACAGATATATATATAATACCTATTCCTGAATGTGAAAAA
>CAKSEF010000064.1 GCA_934446465.1 uncultured Oscillospiraceae bacterium | reverse complement strand
ATCAAATCGCCCACGCTCTTTACATCTACGGGTGATTCGGGAGACGGCGTTCCGTCCTGTGCCGAATTGCCGTATATCCTGAGGTTTTTGAGCTTCCCCGTTTTCGCTTCGGAAAAGACGAGCGGATACCCCGACGCTTCCGCATATGTTCCTCCCGCATTCCAGACCTCGGCGCCGTTAAAGACCAGCCTGTCAACATTCCCGCCGTTGAACTTCACCGCGTCGACGCTTCCCAGATTTATATTCATTGCTATTCCTCCGTGGAAATGTTAAGCGTTACGTCCCCGCTCGAATCGGTTTCCGACCAGATTTTCGCAATACCTGCGCTCGTCTTTCCCGCATAATCGGTTTTCTTTATATAATCACTGCTTCCGACCGCTTTAAGCTCTGAGCTGTCCCAAACAAGGACTTGTCCGTTTGAAATGCTCTCCTTTTCGCTCCGCGTGAGGAGGGGCTGTGTGTCTCCGTCGTCTCCGACCCGCGCCTCGCCGTCCGCACCGAACGCGAGGATTCCGTCATTTTTGCCGTCGTATTTTTCGGCGCGTATACCCGTAATGCCCCCCGCCGAGAGTCCGCCCTGCGCTCCCGCGCGGGTTATTATCATGTCATTTTTCGTGTATACCTTTTCGGCGTGAGTGTCATAGCTTGAGCCGTTCTGAACGATGCTTCCGTTTACCGTGAGAGTTCCGTTTATCGTCTGCGGTGCGGAGAAATTGTTGTTCGCGTCCGTATACGCAAACGCGCTGTCGTTTTGGATCTCGCTCGTCTTGGTCGGGTACTCGGCAAAGCTTCCCGAATCCGTATACTCACTGCCGTTCCACGACCACCAATTTCCGTTGCTGCCGATAATCGGCATTTTCCCCGCAAACTCGCCCGCCTTATCCGCGAAAAGGCGGGCTTCCTCTCGCGCGGAAATAACCGTTCCCACCCAGTCCGCATACGGCGCGGGCGGTTCCTCTGTCGCGTCCCCGAGTGTTTCATCTGTATATGTTATCCATGTTTCCGATTTTACCAAAATATCGTTTACCATATATCGAAGCTCGCACTTGCCGTAGCCATGCCGTCCGACGTCGGAATTTGTTATCTCCCACTCGGCCGTCCCCTCCGAGACCGTTACGGATACCGGGTACGGGCCCGCGTCCCCGAAGCGCTCGGCAATCAGATATACGTTTCCGCTTCCGTATTTTTCTATCCAGTCCGATATGTCAAAAGTTATTTTGCGGGCAAGGTTCTCCCCCTCACGCCCGAGGCCGATAACCTCACCCGATATTGCCTGCTTTGATATCATAAGTTTTTCCCGTCCTCCATGCGTTTGAGCATCTCGACGACTTCCTCGCGCGTCGGATACGCTTTATATCTCTTGAGTCCGTTCTTGTCTCCGCGTATTACCCCGATTTTTTCCGCCCAGCTTCGCGCTTCTGCGCTGTATGCGCTCGGCCCTTCCGAGTTCTTCTTCTCCATATATCTGTTCATCGCCGAAATGAACATTTTATCAAAATCTGCCTGTGTCATCTTTTCCTCCATTTCTGCCGCAACGTCGCGCCTGAATTTATCCATGCCGTACTGCATACCGATCCCGCGCCAGAGATGGTCGGGGTCGCCGTGATTGCTCGCAATTCCTCTTTTATGTCCCTCGGCATGTGAAACTATATCGGTAAGCGGGTTCAATCCGTGCAATTTGCAGAGCTTTGCAAACAGCAAAACGGCATTTTCGGTCGTTTTCTCAACGAATGCCCGTGCATATTGCAGGTCATCACAGGCGAACGTGCTTCCGCCCGTGTATCGGATGTTTTTCGGCTCGCACATCTCAATTCCGATGTGTGTATCGTTCCCGCTCCCTCCGCAATGCCACGCGCGGTGCGCCTGTCCCGCCTGTTTTAGGCACGGCAGTGTAATTACCGCGTCATTCTCCCCGACAAAACCGTGTACGCACGCGTTCATGCCGTCCTTGTCGAAAACTCTTTTCATGACGCCCGGATTTTCCTGAGGAGTTCCTATGGAATGGAGCATAAGCCCGCGCACCTTTATCCTGCGGTTTCTCTTGTAGCATGGATTGTTCACCGTAAACTGCTCGGTAATCTTCATCAGAATCTCTCCCTGTCGGTCGGATTGTTGAGCACTCCGAATACCGTGAGAATTTCTATTACGGCAGTTCCTATTATTTTTATTTCATCGCTTATTTCGGGTGCTACCAGACCTATCATGAGAACGGCCTGACCCAAAACACTTCCCCATACAACAGGGCTTTTTAAACGCTCTTTCATGCTTTTTCCCTTTCACCGTGAAGTTATTCCGCCGCCGCAGGTTACAGTAATATATAAACACGAAAGCGTCTTTCACGACTGACAATTATATGACACGGCTATCTTCTTATGTTGAACTGCGAATTGAGAAGAAGCCAATTTTGCGGGAACGGTCTCATGAGATTCCAATACCCCGCGCCGTACAGTGAATACTCGCGTATGAGTCTGAATTTTGCGTTCATGCTTCGCGCGTCCTCAAACCACACCTCGTGCAAGACGCCCTCGGTGTCGGTGTATTCAAAATGCGGTGATTGAGATGTCTCGTCATAGAGTATATTCACGCCCGCATTTCGGGCAATCTCAACGGCCCGCACATTTGAAATTGACCGCGCGCGCGTGCTCCCCTGCACATACGGAAGCGGCCAGTCATACCCGTAATTCGGAATGCCCATATATATTTTTTCGCGGGGGATTACCGTAACGGCATAATCAAGAACGCGCCTGACGTTCGGTATCGGCGCAACCGCCAGCGGAGGCCCGTATGTATACCCCCATTCATACGTCATCAGAAGAACATAGTCTGCGGCATTTCCCAGAAGCTCATAATCGTGTCCTTCATACAAAAGCCCCGGCTGTTCTGCCGAAGTTTTCGGAGCAAGCGCTACTATTACTATCTTCCCGAGAGGATCGAGACGTCTCCTCATCTCAGCAACAAACTCGGCATACCTCTCTCTGTTCCGCGCGGGAACATATTCAAAATCTATATCGAGTCCGACATAGCCCTTCTCATTCATAACCGATATTACATTCCCTATGAGATTTTCGCGCGACGAATCATTGTTCAGCACGGCATCTGCAAGAGCGCTGTCAAAGCCGCCGTCCTCCGTAAGCGTTGACAGGTGCATAAGCGGTGCGGTCTGATATTCACCCGCCGTGCGAAGCAGTCTCTCGTCATCGAGCATCATAAGCTCGCCGTCTGCTGTTATGCCGTATGTAAAAGGCGTAAGATACGTATTGTACGGAAGAGTCTGTCTTAACAAATCAATGTCTATAAAAGGGTAAGCATATCCGTTTACCGACATAATATCCTGCGGTGCGTCGGTATATGATATCACGACGCTCTGCCCGATATATAACGCGTCGCGGCCGCCGAGGTTTATGTTGTTTCTGTATATCTGATTTTCCGAAACCCCGTAAAGCTCCGAAATTCCCGCAATGGTATCGCCCGGGTTTACGGTGTGCACCGTTTCGGGGAAAAGAATCACAAGCGTCTGCCCCGGAACAAGCGGAGTTCCTATCGGTATTTCATTGTTAAGCGAAAGACGCTCTGCACTCACGCCGTAGCTCTCCGCAATTCCGTACAGGGTCTCCCCGGAACTGACAACGTGTATCTCCATGCGCCGTACCTCCAAATTGTTTTTTACAACATATGCCGTCGGCAATATATTTATAACGACAGATTTTGTGTATATATAACTTTTGGCGAAAATTTTAAAAAAAACATTGATTTTTGCGTTCGAATGTGATATTATATACTCTGCTATTCGTACCGAAAGAGGTGAGTTTTCATGAAGAAGGGTATTCATCCCGATTATAAGCAGACGACAATCACTTGTGCATGCGGCGAAGTCATCGCTACGGGCTCCACTAAGGAGAACATCAAGGTAGAAATTTGTTCTAAATGCCATCCGTTCTTCACAGGCAAGCAGAAGCTCGTTGATACGGGCGGCCGCGTTGACAGATTCAACAGAAAGTTTGGCCTTAATCAGGGTAAGTAATAACTATTCTCGGCAAAACGTACCGAAGCCTTTAAAGGCTTCGGTTTTTGTTGTTTTTAAACGCGCTGTGTGTTATAATCTTTTTGTACCGTAAGGAGGCTGCAAATGATAACGCTTGGAAACGACTGGGACGATATTTTAAAGGGCGAGTTTGAAAGCGCCTATTTTTCCGACCTCAGAAAATTTCTCGCCGAGGAATATAAAAATCATGTGATACACCCCGATATCGGCGATATTTATAACGCATTACGGCTCACGCCGTATTCCGATGTAAAGATCGTCATACTCGGTCAGGACCCGTATCACGGCGAAGGTCAGGCGCACGGGCTTGCCTTTTCCGTAAAAGACGGGGTTGCGCTTCCGCCGTCCCTCCGCAATATGTACAGCGAGATTGAGTCGGAGACGGGCAATAAGCCGCCGCGCTCGGGCAACCTTTCGCGCTGGGCAAAGCAGGGTGTTCTTCTCTTAAACGCCTCGCTCACCGTGCGGGACGGTGAGGCAAATTCCCATTCGGGCCACGGCTGGGAAACCTTCACCGACGCCGTTATCCGCGCCCTCAACGACCGCGAAAAGCCCGTTGTGTTCCTCCTTTGGGGAAAATACGCGCAGGATAAGCAAAAACTCATCACAAACCCGCGCCATAAGGTGTTCTGCGCCGCTCATCCAAGCCCGCTCTCTGCCCACCGCGGGTTCTTCGGCTGCGGGCACTTTAATCTCGCGAACCGCGAACTCATTTTAAACGGCGATATGCCGATAATATGGTAATAAGGAGAATGTATTATGAAAATCGAAGATTTCGGACCGCTTAAGCTCTGCACAATCTCAAACTCAAAGGGCACAACCGCGAAAATAACTACCGCGGGCGCTGCAATCGTGTCCCTCCTCGTCGAGGATAAAAACGGCGATATGCGCGATGTCGTTCTCGGCTACCGCGACGGAGAAAGCTATCTGCTGCACGGCCCGAACCACGGCGCTGTCTGCGGTCGTGTTGCAAACAGGATTGAAAACGCCGAGATTACCGTCAGCGGTAAATATTATAAGCTCGACCCGAACTACAACGAAATACATATGCTTCACGGCGGCCCCGAGCCCCTTGCGCAAAGAGTTTTTGATATCGTTTCCGCATCTGATAACGAGGTTACTCTCCGCGTACTGCTCCCCGACGGCGAAAACGGCTTCCCCGGTAATATGACGGTTGACGTTACATATACAATGACAGAGGAGAACGGACTCAGGCTCCGCTATATGGCCTCCTGCGACGCCGACACCGTTATTAACCTCACAAATCATGCGTATTTCAACCTCCGCGGTCATGATTCGGGAAGCATTGAGGACCACATCCTCACAATGCACGCAGACACATATGCCCCGCTTAAGGAAAATTACATGGTATACGGCACGCTTCTTCCCGTCTCGGAGATATTTGACTTCCGCAAACCGATGAGAATCGGCGAGCATATTAACGATGACTGCGGGCAGTTCAAAATAACAGGCGGATACGACCATGCGTGGACTGTACGAAACGAAGGACGCGAACTTGTGAACTGCACGGAGGTTTACTGCCCCGAGTCGGGAATTGATATGAAGGTAAACACAAATTCCCCGACAATATTGCTCTACACGGGCAACGCGCTTCCCGGTGTCGATTACCCCGCAAAGGACGGAGCAGTTTATAAGAGACGCGGTGCGCTCTGTCTTGAAACGGGCTTCTATCCGAATGCGCTTAAGTTCCCGCAGTTTAATCAGGGTTATCTCAAAAAAGGCGAAGTGTTCGACTATACGACGGAATACGTCTTCGGCATAAAATAGACAGGAGCATAGAGCCGGGCGGGATTTCCCGGGAAACATTTTTCAAATTTATTTGTTCAAAAAGGTTAGCAATCCGACAGGATTACTAACCTTTTTAGTCTTGAACTTTATCAAAAAACTTTGCTTTCGGGTCGTAAAGCAGTTTTTAAAGCCGATGCTCCCTTATCCGACGCAAAGAGTCTCTGTCTTGTTTTATGCCTCCATCTGTTTTCCGAGGAATCCCGCAACCGTCTGCGCAAGCTTGTATCCCGTCTCACCGAGTTCGGATTCCGAGCCGTCAAAAGCAAATATCACACATCCCGAAACATCGCCCTCCGATATTATCGGCGCGGCAATGGAAATAAACTGTCCGTCCTCGCCGTCAACTATCGCAATCGGGCTTTCACCGTTCTTGTGCTGATAAATCTGCCGTGATTCGATTATTCGCTCCAGATCCTCGCTTATGCGCTTGTCAAGCAGGCTTCTTCTGGACGGCCCCGCCGCCGCTATAACGGAGTCGCGGTCGCTTATGAGCGCGGTTGCGCCCGTTGTTTTGTTGAGCGTCTCGCAGATGTGCAGTGCAAAAGATGCAAGCTCTCCGACGGGTGAGTATTTTTTGAAAATGACCTCGCCGTCCTTGTCCGTGTAAATTTCGAGCGGGTCGCCCTCGCGTATTCTCATGGTACGGCGTATTTCCTTAGGTATTACCACTCTCCCCAAATCATCTATTCGTCTTACTATTCCTGTCGCTTTCATATATAAAAAACTCCCTTGCTTATTTTACTGTGTTATTTTCTGCAAAGGGAGGTTTTTTATTCAAATCGGAAATTGTTTTATTTTGGCAAATACATCGTTTCCGTCATTTATACCATTCTATGTACTTTTATGTAAAATTATATCTTTGTAAAACTTTGTAAGGAGATAATCAATATATTGTGGTCAAAAAAATAATTATCACATTTTCTTGTTGAACTAATTGACAGTTTTATCACGGTATGCTATTATTATCTCAACAGTAAAATATTGGGAGTGTGTGTCATGTCTGTTTTCAGTGAAAGGCTTGCCGAATTGATTGAAGCAAACCGCCTGTCGCGGAAGGAATTTGCCGAAAAAACCAACATTACGGAATCCTCAGTCTCATTCTACACAAGGGCCAAACGCACACCGAACGGTGATACGCTTGCCAAAATGGCGAGAGTGCTTAACACAACCACCGACTATCTCTTGGGCAATGCCGATTCATCCGAAATACCGAGAACGCCCGACAGATTAAAATACCTTGAGCGTAATCTCGGTAAATTAGACGATGAACAACTAAAAAAAGCGGAGGTGATTCTAAAAACGGTGTTCGATGATGTTTTCACGGACGAAGACACAGACATCGACGCAGAATAACACCGAAATATCTGTTTCTGCTGTTTCCCGAATTACTGTTTCTGTCCGTACATGCTGAACAGCTTGCACGGATAGAAGAACACATTAAAAAGGTAGGTGATGAGGTTGATTGATAACGCAATTACAAGAAAAGCACCTTGCGGATTGTTGCGACCAATCTGCAAAGTGCCTGTTCTCCGAATACTGCTATTCGATTTGTGGTTAAACTATTATAGCACCCTTCGGAGAAAAATGCAACATTCCTTACAAAATTGTCAAGTCTATTTATCATTTTTCTGCGGAGGTATCATAGTATGACCGGTAAATCAATGAGGGATAACCCTCTGTTTATGCGAAATTCTTTCGCATCTGTAGGCAAGTGGGGCATTCCGCTTGTCAAAAAACAAGAGCTTTCTGCCGACAAT
Organism: uncultured Oscillospiraceae bacterium; assembly: GCA_934446465.1. GTDB lineage: Bacteria > Bacillota > Clostridia > Oscillospirales > JAAYXM01 > CAKSEF01. The sequence goes on along the minus strand of CAKSEF010000064.1, from coordinate 613 downwards.
ATCACGTTGGCAGCCTGCTCGGATACAAGATCAAACGACAATGAAGAAAACAAGAAAAAAGGCGTACATTTCTTTGTTGACGATTATCGTTTTAGCGGGATTTACAATAATCCCGACCGTTCTTTAGAACGCTACTCACAATATGCGTTTCTGCTCACTCCCGACTTTTCGACTTACGCATACATGGATTTATGGCGTCAGCTTGAAAGTGTTGCTAAAAACCGCTGGGTTGGTGCATATTGGCAGAGCAAGGGCAGAATTGTAATCCCGACTGTTAGTTGGAGTGATGCCCGCAGCTTTGAATTTTGTTTTGACGGCGTGGAGCAAAACAGTACGGTTGCTGTCGGAATGATTGGATGCAAGCATTCCCATATCGGTTTTATGCGGGGCTACAATGAAATGTTAGCGCGTCTGCATCCGAAAAAAATTATCGTTTTCGGAACTCCCTTCCCCGAAATGGAAGGTAATATAATCACCGTCGATTATATGGCATCGCGAAAGGTGGTGCGGTAATGGGCGGAAGAGGTACTTTTGCGGCAGGAAACAATGTAGACTATACTTATCAAACCGTCGGTTACATCGAAGGTGTTAAGGTGCTGGAAGGCTTGAACGG
>CAKSEF010000063.1 GCA_934446465.1 uncultured Oscillospiraceae bacterium | reverse complement strand
CCGCCGCCTCCTCCGCCACCGCCGCTCGAAGTCGTTGCGCCGTATACCTTGACCGTGAAGTGGAACGTGCTTTCGCGGCCTGATTCGTCCGTTGCCGTTACGGCAAAGTGGTTATCTCCAACCTGTGATGCGTCAGTCTTCCACGTTATCTTGCCTGTTTCAGAATCTGTTCGGGCATTGCCCGGTGCATTTTCGAGCGAGTACTTTATCTTTTCTCCGTCAGCACCGACTGCCGATATTGTGATTTCGAACAAATTCCCTGCGGTTGTCGTGTATGAGTCATCCGACACATTGAATACCGGTGCATTATCATCTGATGCGGAAAGTGCTATTTTTGCCGTCTTGTTTTTAGCGATATTGTATAAATACCCTTTCGAGTCGTCCGTTGAGTCAACGTGCTTTCTGATTAGCGTTACATCTCCTATATCCAGTGCGACATTGCTTCCCCGTCGTTCTGCTTTGAGAATCTTATACGCACTTCCGCGTTCATCTCCGTTATCGATATAAACATATCTTCCGCCGAGCGATTGCAGTTCGCTGTCGGTAATTGCATTGTCAGGTCTCATCAATATTTCGTTGTCAAAGGAATACTCACGCGTAAAGTCGGCAACCGTACCCGTAACAGAAGCCTTGTCAAAAGATTTATCTCCTATTACTGTTCCGTCGTTTAAGTACGAATAAATGCACTTATCGCCATTCATCGTATAAACTCCGACAAAACCGCTGAAATCGAATATACCGCCGATGTTATACCTTACATTATTGTTTGTAGCGTAGACGATATAGTCCCTCATTCCGTTTGTGCGCTCGACGCAGATGGCGCGCACGCGGTCATTTGCGCTCTCTGTTCCCGAAACGACGCTTACCTCAACTTCGGATATATCCTTTATCCGACGCGTATTGCGGTAAGGTTCATACACAGACGTAAACAGGTCGTCAAGGTTCGTTCCCTGTTTCTTTACCAAGACGTATTTCAGCTTGTCGATGCTCTTATTTTCAGCACGCTGAGGCGGGTATCCGTCGGCTATTGCAACCTCTGTTTTAACTCCGCTGTTCTGAACGTCAAGCATTGTCATTCTCAAGCGAAGTCCGCGCGAATCGCTGATTGATTTTTTAAAGTCCTTGATTTCAAAATCAACCTCGAATTTATCCTCGGGTGTGTCAGCTCTGTCGACATTATTGAGCCACGAGAACCCGCGCGGATACTGCGTATAGTACGTCCATGCGTCAGGTGAATTTGGGTCCTTTCCGAACGGAACATCCGCACCTGCGTATGAGCCCACATAGTTTCCGTTTTCATCCGCCTGCGGAACGAGATTTAATCCTTTTGTCTCTGCTATAGAATTTGATGTTGCGTGAATGCTGTAAAGGTGCTCGTTTCCGCCGAGTACACGGAAGAAATCCACCGTATACGATGTCTCGTCATCAATCTTTACCATGATGAGACTGCGCCTGTACACATCAGTCTTATCATATACATAGCTTGCATCAACGTCTATAAGCTTCACCTTATCGGTATTGTCAAAGTGATAAACATTTCCTCGAGGCTCATCCACAACCTTTTGCTCGTCGAGCTGTGTTTTCACAACGCGTCCCTGACTCATCTCATCAACATCAACCATTACCGTATTATGCGAGAGCGTCGAACTCACCCACTGAAGTCTGTTGGGCTGTTTTCCCGTAAGCTCGGGGTATCCGAGGTCCGGCATAAAGTTGAGTCCGAATGCCGTCATTCCGAGGTTCAGTGTATCCTTGTGCCCATGTCCGCCGTTTGATCCGAAATACATCCACACATCGCGCTTCGTATTCTTGCGTGTTGCAATATTTCCGTTCTCAAAGCTGTCGCCGTCGCGGAGTATTGCAAAGCCGAAGTTTGCCATGAGGTCCGAATCGGCATTTAGTGTTCCATAAGTATCGATAACGGCCTTTACCTCTTGTTCAAGTCGTTCGGGACTCTTTGTTTCAATGCCGTAGTGGAGACCTACCTCAGAGTTTCCGTTCATAAGGTACAGAACCTGTGCGAAAACGGGATCTTTTAAACGCTCAAAGCCCTTAATCATTTGGTTCTGCGTCGCCCAATAATCCTTTTCGAGTGTTCTGGACGAATCGCCTATCTGCGGAGTGTATCCGGAAGATATCAACGGGATATTCGCATAGAACATCTTCACAAATTTAGGATTATTATATAAATCCGCATTGTCGTATCTGTCATAGCCCTCCATGGCATCCTCAACCTCGATAAGCGATGTATGCCAGTTGACGTTATATGAAGACGCTTCGTTTCCCTGTCCGTCCGCATCTACGTCATCTATAAGCCTTGCGTTTATTCCGCCTCCGAGGCAAGGATTCTTGCGCCGGAACCCGGGTGCCATGAGATATTTAAGCCATTTTTCGGTATCCGGCATTGTATCGAGCACAACGGCCGCTATTGCGTTTGTCTTCTGCGGGAATCCGAAGTTGCCCGAAATCGAGCAGTCTACCAATCCTTCAAGCGCAACCCTTAAGAATCTGTCCTCAAAATTTGTACGGATTTGGGATGCCGTATTCTTTGCATAGTGCATCTTTATCTTCTTGGACTTGTTTCTTATATAATCGAGAACATACTCATCATCGTACATATCGAAGACCATGTCGTATGCTGTGGCATAATCGGTTGCCTGACCGGTTTCCCAAATACATCCGATAGTCTTTCCTGTCTGCAGTCCGCCGTGGGAGTTTTGCACTTTAGTCCCGCACAGAGACAGGTCATAGTCAGGATAGAAGTCGGCAAGTCGGTCGAGGAGTATCGCAGCAACTCTGCCGTACTTTTTCTCACCTGTATAGAAATACGCATAAGCGCAGTTCTTTATTGCGCGGGCGACAACACCGCCGTTGCTTGTATCATTTCGCCAAATACCGTAGTGCAGATACTCGGCTATATATGTGTGGCGCTCGCCGACGCCGTTTGAATATTTATACTGGTTCCCGTTTTTATCCTTCGGAACATAGCCCATGCCGTCGTCTACGCCCCATGTGTCAACGTTTTCGCCTTCGCGGAGACCTGCGCCGCCGTTTAAGGTGCTGACTGTGGCAACATCAGGATACAGGTCGTTCTTAAGATATCCCTTGCCGTAGCCGTAGTATGCGTCACTTCCCTCGGGCGCACTCAAATCTCCGAACAGCTTTGCATGGGCTTCAAGCGCGCGCATGCGGTCAAATTCACCGTACTCGTTAAGCCCAAGCTTGTAAAAGCTCCCGAAGTCGTTGGACGGGAAAAGCCTCTTACATTCCGGACACTGAATTTTCCACGGTCTTCTGAGCGGATTGTGTATCCATGGATAGAGTCCGTACTCATTTGCAAGCTCCGTATTACAATAGCGGCACACGGTCGATAGAGGGTCGCTTACGGAGCCTACATGCGTGGCGCGCGGGATTCCCTCAGAAGCAATCATATCATAGATAGCATTGAGCGAGTCAACGTATCTGTCCGCTTTATCCACATATCCGTCAACCTCCGAACGCGTCCACGAATACTTCTTTGCGTTTTCTCTTGCCGCGGCTGCTTTTTCTGCAGTCTTATAGCTTGCTCTGCTCTTTCCGATAACCGCAGTTAATGCAACTTCCTTTTTTATGATACGGCCGTTCAAGTTTACCGTAACTTTAAAGCGTGCCTCACCCTCGGAAACACCGTGGATATTGTTTTCACTGTCAATCGTTGCATATTCCGGAGTAAGCGCTTCGACTGTTACATCGGCGCCTGAAAGGTCGACCTCATTTCCGAGGTTTGTTTTTGCCGTAACGTAGAGCGGAGCCGTGTCGTTTTCCTTATCCGTTATACGGATGTATTTGCTTCCGCCGGCCGTTATCTGTACATCGAACAGGCTTTCCGGCAAAACCTCAACATCAATATAGCATGTTTTCTTTATGCCGTTAAACTCTGTTTCGGCATTAATGCGTGTTTTACCCTCCGAAACGGCGTTTAAAATCCCGTTTTCTATCTGTACTATATTCGCATTTTCAGAAGAATAGCTGACCGATATATTGCTCTCATCAAGCATTCTTCCGCTTTCGAGAACTGCAATCGGGATAAGCCTTACCGAATCTCCCTTGAAAATTTCCTCGGAGCTTGTCTTAATCTCCGCCGATGCAAGCGGGTCATCCTCAACGGAAATGTAAAAGCTCTTTTCCTTTACGGAGCCGTTGACGTTTGCCGTTATCTTAAGTTCTGTCGTGCCTGCGCTTTTGCCGATAATTGAGAAAGCATTATTGCCGGTATTTACCTGCCTGTATCCAAAACTATTAAGCTCCGCACAGTCGCCTGACAAGACTGCCGAAATGGCATTTTCCGCGCTCGTGAGACCCGATTCGTCAAGGCCGAACCAGCGCACTGTTCCATCCGACATACGCACTGCCGCACTTCCGTCAAACCGCTCTCCGATTGCTATTTTCTCGGGAACTGTCGTCTCAATATCAGAAACTTCAAGAATCTCGCTTCTCGGAATGAATGTAAGTGTATCAAGGAGCAGATATGCGGGACTGCGCCAGCTTTGGCACATTCTGAACACAACCTTGTGGCTGCCTGCATCAAGGTGGACAGTATTGAGGATATTGGTATCTCCCGAGTAAAGGTTTGTTCTCGGATTATAGAAATTATGGTCTCCGATATACTTTCCGTCTATGAATACAGAGAATGCCGCACCCGCAAAATATTCACCGCCGTTAAGCGTTACTCCGTAATCACTTTCAAACGGAATATCAATCTCGATGGTGAGCGCGCGGTTTGAAATTGACAAATCGGGCCACCAGAGCTTTGAATCACTCGTCCCGCCGCTTATATGCAGAAGAGTTCTTCCGTTTGGATAATTATAGCTGCGGAACTCACCGCATTTGCTTTCACTTTTTATAACCGTATATCCCGGTGTGGATGTATATACCCACACATCCTGTTTCTCGGTTGTTGTTTTCGTGAAATCTATTGCCACGTTAGGTAATTTCTCAAAAACGTTCACAGTTACTTTTCCCGAAAAAACTACACTGCCTTCGTTTGTAACGGATGCGTATATATCCGAGCTTCCCTCGCCGACAGCCGTTACCACTCCGTTTTCATCGACGGTTGCGACCGCGGTATTGGTGCTTCTGTATGTTGCCGAATATGATGACATATCTGCATCGGAACCGTCGTTCAGCTTTCCGTTAAGAATGATATTTGCAGTTCCTCCGACCAGGATTTGGCTCTTGTCCGCCGACACCGATATACTTTCAAGAATCGGTTTCGGTGTTACTGTAATTCTTCCCTCGCCGCAGACCTCGGCTCCGTTTCCGATAACCTTAACCTTAATTGATGCCACACCCTCGGAAATGCCCGTTACCTCACCCGTCAGCTTATCGACCTCTGCAATTTTCGGGTTCAGACTTTCGTATTCGGCAGAATACTCATCAGTGTACGGTTCGTCATCGCTTCTGAGCAGTTCAAGCTTTGCATTCGTCTTTCGCGAAACCGGTATGGAATCACTTTCAAATGAAAGATTTACCGATGCGAGTGTCGGTGTGTCTATAACTTCAATCGGAACTGTTTTTGTATATAATTTTCCGTCTGCCGTTACCTTAACCGTTATTACGGCATTACCGAATGCGACGGGTGAGACGGTAAAGGAAGCACTTGCGTCCTCCCCGCTCTCACCGTACTTTACATCTTTAATTTCCGCAACCGATGTATTTGAGCTTACTACTTCGACTTTGTTTTCGGAATCGTCCGCACCGTCGTTCCCAAGTCCGAAACGGCGCATGCTGTCATCATTCATAAGAACGCTCACGGACGAATCTCTATCCTCGCCGATTACAATCTTTTTCTTGAGAGGGACGTCAATTTTGCTTACTCCTAATTCATCTATACCCGCAGGTTCAAAAAACATTTTATAAGGCAAAAAGTTGACGCCCTTTTCATAATCTGCGCGTATGGGTCTGAATGAGATTTCCGCATAACCCTTTGGGAGATATACTGTGTTGAGGCTTTCTTTCTGACCGAGATCCATTGTTTTTGCCGAGTCCTCGGGGTCAAAACAGCTATATGTGCCCACATATTCATCGTTTACATAGACCGCAAATGTCGAGGCTGCATACCATCTAATTGCCTGCATGTTAATCTTATAGTAACCTGCCGCGGAAACATTTTTGCGTATGGTGAACATTGAACTTTTTTCAACAGGCCAAAGCTTCTTTACCCCGCCGATTACAAGCTGTACAGGCTTAATAATCCCGAGTTCTCCGCCGTCTACTTTCGGGCCGAGATAACGAGATTTTGAGGTCGTGGTCTTATCGAGAACGATGTCGAAGCCTTCCGTCTTCCAATCGGCTGACGGAGCAGTTTTATCCGTATATTCCATCGTATCCCGCGTCATTTCTATTTCAAACGGTTTTGCTTCCGTAGCTTCCGAAACCGTTATTGTTTTCTTCTTTGTTTGGAGAACGCCGTCAACCGTTACGCTTATCGTAACCTCGCATCTTCCCGCTGATACTCCTTTTATCGTTCCCGAGAGCCTGCCGTCCGACAAAAAGCTTTCGGTATTCAGTGAAACAGATGCCGAGTTTCCGTCTGTTATTTCCGCCGTAATTCCGTCAGTATTCCCGGTTCCGTCAAATTTATATGCTCCGCTACGGAAATAGGAACCGTCCGATAATAACGCGCATGATTCAAATTCGACACTGTCTCCTACGCTAATCTCATCGGGAAGATTTTCCGCGATGCTGTCAAACTCGGGCTGTACCGAGCACGGAGAAAGCGTCAGCTTCTGTATGCAGAGTCTTCCGAGCCCTGAATACTCCGGACTGTTTTTTACGCACAAGAATGAAATTTTCACCTTACCGTTTTCGTCCGGGCTTAGATAAAGCGTATTAAGTACTTCTTCATCGCGAATTGCCATTTTAATGGTTTCGCTTGATTTTCTGCCGTCATACGAATTACAGAGTCCCGCATACTGTCCGTTCACGAATATATAGAAATATCCTCCGGCATACCACTGCCCTGCGCGGAGCTTTACCGTATACCAGCCTGCATTCGGGACATCTGCTTCTACCGTGAACCTGTCGTCCGCCGACGTATCCTTCGGCCACTGCTCGGAATTTGTTCCGACGTCTATCATCATAACGTCTTCTTTTACGTTACTTGAATTAACAAACTTTGCGGACCTCCCCGAACGCCGCACGGAGTTTGTTTCGTCGGGGACCACTGAAAAACCGCCTGCTGTTCCGTCCCAGTTTGACGGAATGTTCTCGGGTTTATTGTAGTTGATATTCGAGATTTTCGTAAAATCAAGTACAATATCCCCTGTTGCAAAGCTTAACGGCATGTACGAAAAAACCATCACCAGAGATATAAGTAATGCAACTGCTCTTTTCATTTTTCTCTCCTATTGCTCATCAAATACCTGCTACTCGTACAATACATTTGATATAAAGAAAAGCCTCCCTCCATTTTCAAAAACAAAGGGAGGCTCTTTTAGTTCAAAACTAATCGGAATAGACTATTTTGTACTCGCCTGCGCCGTTCTTATAAATGATATATCCGCGTGCAACGGTTTCACTTCCGTTCGGAGACGCCGTGAACTGACCGTGCGAATCATTTCTTCTTGATACTGCCTTAGACAGGCACGAATTTACTTCGATTGAGGATGTATTTCCGAATACGATACCTGCCTCAACCTTTGTATACCCCGCAGGGACGTCATATTCAATCATGTACGCACCGTCTACCTTATCGTCATCAAGAACAACAACCGGTTTTGCTTCCACAGCATCTGTGTGCTTCTCGATTACCGATGCTCCGCCCCATGCGTAGAAGGTGTAGTTCTTGGCATAGGAAACGATTTTTCCGTCGCGTGTCCAATATGTTGTGTCATCGTCAGAGACGCTGACCTTCTCACCGTACACTGCATTGCTTTCTGCACCGTTGACTGTCAGTTTTTCGCTTGTGTTTCCCGTGTCCTCAAAGAGAGCAACCGCTGTTACATTATTGTCCAGCACTGTCGAATCGTCTATGCTCCACTTTGAAAATACATAACCCGTGAGCGATGCAGACGGCTTAGCTACTTCAGCAAATGTCAGCCCTTTATCTGCTTTTATGTTCTTAAGGAAGTTCCCGTTTCCGTTAAAGAAGTCCACGGAAACCTGAGAGCTCTCATTGGATACAATCGGAGCGTAAACGGCATACAGCCATGTGTTTGTATAGATATTAAAGCTGTATTCCGCCGAATCCGAAACATAGCCGGAGTTCGTCTTCCAGTACTTAAACTCAAAGCCGTCTATTTCGGGAGCCGAAACCGTTACGGCAGAACCTACCGCAAACGAAGCCACATAATTATTTTCATATCCTTCTATATCGGCAAGTCCGCCGTCAACCGCTGCACTGAACAAGACATTCGACGGAAGTTCGGGTTCGTTTGAAGTAACCGTTATAAATACTTTTTTTGCAAGCGCCGCACCCTCATATGATGCGGAAACCGAGATTACTGCCTC
>CAKSEF010000062.1 GCA_934446465.1 uncultured Oscillospiraceae bacterium | reverse complement strand
AATGCGGCAAGCATCACAACCGCAAGAGCGAGTGCTAAAATCTTCTTCATGCTGTATTCCCCCAAAAAATGTGTCCGCCCAAAATAAAACGGTACTGTAATTTTCTCATATTTTGCTCAATCTGTCAAGCATTCCAAAGAAACGGAACATTAAAAAGCCCAGAACGGCAAGCCGGCGGCGCAAAATTTTTGCGCCGCCGGTCTCTTACCTGATTTATTTTTTAAGGTTGAAAAACGCCCGTTGTCCGAGATACACAGCGCTTTCGCCGAGTTCCTCCTCGATGCGGAGGAGCTGATTATACTTTGCTGCGCGGTCGGTTCTGCTGGGCGCGCCCGTTTTTATCTGACCCGAGTTCACCGCAACTGCTATGTCCGCAATCGTTGTGTCTTCCGTCTCGCCCGAGCGGTGAGAAATTACCGCCGTATAGCCCGCACGGTTAGCCGTCTGTACGGCGTCGAGCGTTTCGGTGAGCGTGCCTATCTGGTTTACCTTGATAAGGATTGAATTTGCAACGCCGAGCTCAATTCCCTTTGAAAGCCGCGAAACGTTTGTAACGAACAGGTCGTCTCCGACGAGCTGGACTTTTTTGCCTATTGCCTCCGTAAGAAGCTTCCAGCCTTCCCAGTCCTCCTCGGCTACGCCGTCCTCAAGGGAAATAATCGGATATTTATCGGCAAGGTTCTTCCAATAATCCACGAGCTGACTGCCCGTCATCTCTCTTCCCGATTTGGGAAGGAGGTACGTTCCGTCTTCGCGGTACCACTCGCTCGACGCGGCGTCAACGGCTATCATAAAATCTCTGCCCGCCGTATAGCCCGCACGCTCTATAGCCTTGATAATTACCTCAACGGCTTCCTCGTCGCGTTCGAGGTTCGGCGCGAAACCGCCCTCGTCGCCTACCGATGTTGCCATGCCCATTTCTCCGAGAACGGCCTTGAGGTTATGGAATACCTCGGTGCATCTGCGGAGTGCTTCGGAAAAGCTCTGCGCGCCTACGGGCATTATCATAAATTCCTGGATGTCGACATTGTTTGACGCGTGTGCGCCGCCGTTTAAAATATTCATCATGGGAACGGGGAGCGTTTTTGCGTTTACCCCTCCGATGTATGAATACAACGGCATATTGAGCGCTTCGGCAGCGGCGCGCGCCGCTGCGAGCGATGTTCCGAGAATGGCATTTGCTCCGAGGCGCGATTTATTCTCCGTGCCGTCAAGTTCGATAAGCGCGCGGTCTGTTTCTGCCTGGTCAAGTGCGTTCATTCCTATGAGCATTTCCGCAATTTCCGAGTTTACCGCGTCAACCGCGTTATAGACGCTCTTGCCCATGAACTGCGACTTATCGCCGTCGCGAAGCTCGCAGGCCTCGAAAGCTCCCGTTGACGCACCCGACGGAACCGCAGCGCGGCCCATATAGGTGTTTATACCGTCGTCAACGTACACATCGACCTCCACCGTAGGATTCCCGCGCGAATCGATTATCTGGCGGGATACAACATCAACAATCTCAGCGTATTTTTTCATGCTTCCGTCTCCTTCAAAAAAAATGTATTACAGACAAATTTTTATCAGAAAATGGGATAATTATTCCATTATGAGCGATTTTCCCGTCATTTCCTCGGGCTGGTTTACGCCCATGAGGTCGAGCATTGTGGGTGCGATGTCGGCAAGCTTTCCGTCCGCAAGCTTTACATCCGCGCCGACAATCACGAACGGCACGGGGTTTGTGGTATGCGCCGTGAACGGCGTTTTTCCGTCCGAATCCACCATGCAGTCCGCATTTCCGTGGTCGGCGGTGATTACGCTTATGCCTCCGACGGCGGAAACCGCCTCGACGACGCGTCCTACGCAGGCATCAATCGTCTCAACCGCCTTTTCCGCGGCTTCAAACACGCCCGTATGCCCGACCATGTCGCAGTTTGCATAGTTTAATATTATAACATCGTACTTACTTGAATTTATAGCTTCGACGACCTTATCCGTTACCTCATATGCGCTCATTTCGGGCTGGAGGTCATACGTTGCCACCTTCGGGGAATTTACGAGTATTCTGTCCTCGCCCTCATAGAGCTTCTCAACCCCGCCGTTAAAGAAGAATGTAACGTGGGCATATTTTTCCGTCTCGGCGATTCTGAGCTGTTTTGCGCCGAGTGTGCTTATATATTCGCCGAATGTGTTTTTAAGCTCTTCCGGAGCGAAAGCGATTCTTACGTTCGGCATATTCGCGTCATACTGCGTCATGCAAACGAAGAACACCTTCTTAAATCCTTCTCCGCGGTCAAAGCCGTCGAACTTTTCATCGACGAAGGTTCTTGTGATTTCGCGCGCACGGTCTGGGCGGAAGTTGATAAAAACGACCGAATCGTTCTCGGAAAGCCCCGCATAATCACCGATTACGACAGGCTCGACAAACTCGTCTGTCTTTCCGTTATCATACGATTTGCGCACCGCCGAAACGGCGCAGTCGTCCTTCGCGCCTTTTGCAAATACCATGGCATCATATGCGCGCTCTACGCGCTCCCAGCGGTTATCGCGGTCCATTGCGTAGTATCTTCCCATAACGGTTGCGATTTTTCCCGTGCCGATTTTCTTGCACTTCTCGGCGCACTCCCTGACGAAATCCGCACCCGAAGCCGGGGGAACGTCGCGTCCGTCAAGAAACGCATGGATATATACCTTCTCTATATTCTCGCGCTTTGCAAGCTCAAGAAGCCCCCAGAGGTGGGTGTTGTGGCTGTGAACCCCTCCTGAGGAGAGAAGTCCCATTATGTGGAGCGCGGAGCCGTTCTTACGGCAGTTCTCGCACGCGGCAAGAAGCTCGGGATTCTTGAAGAAGCTACCGTCCTCAATCGCGCGGGAGATGCGCGGAAGGTCCTGGAACACTACACGTCCCGCGCCGATATTCGTATGGCCTACCTCGCTGTTTCCCATCTGACCGTCGGGAAGGCCCACGGCAAGACCCGAAGCCTGAAGGCTTGAGCGCGGGTTCTCGGAGAAGATTTTGTCGAGGTTCGGTGTTTTTGCACAGCTTATGGCATTGGAATTGCTCTTTTTTGCAATTCCGAAGCCGTCCATTATGATAAGTGTAATCGGTGTTGTGGTTTTCATGGCATTACTGATTCGCCGCGTTTATAATAGCCGCGAAATCCTCCGTCTTAAGTGATGCTCCGCCGATGAGACCGCCGTCGACATCGGGCTGGGCAAGGAGCTCCTGTGCGTTGCCCGGCTTCATCGAACCGCCGTATTGGATTGTTACCGCGCGGGCGGTTCTTGCGCCGTACTTTGCACGGATAACCGCACGGATAAGTCCGCAGACTTCGTTTGCCTGCTCGGCCGTTGCCGTCTTACCCGTTCCGATTGCCCAAATCGGCTCGTATGCGAATACGATTTTTCTCATTTTGTCGGCCGGTATGTCCGCAAGAGCGATTTTTACCTGCATAGTTATATGCTCGGCTGTTACGCCGTACTCGCGCTGTTCGAGTGTTTCGCCCACGCAGATTATGGGACGGATTCCCGTCTCAAGTGCTTTCTTTACCTTGAGGTTGACCGTTTTATCGGTCTCGCCGTAATACTCACGGCGCTCGCTGTGTCCGATTACCGCAAACTTTACGCCGAGCTCGCGGAGCATTTCCGCGGAGACCTCGCCCGTATATGCGCCTGTTTCCTCATAGTGCATATTCTGAGCGGCGATTGCAACCTTTGCGTCGCGTGCGGCGCGGACTGCCGTGGGAATATCTACAAACGGAACGCAGAGTACGACATCGCACCATTTCTGCTTGCCGATAACTGTTTTAAGCTCATCGAGCATTTTCTTTGCTTCCGCGGGGGTTTTGTTCATCTTCCAATTTCCCGCAATGATTGTCTTACGGTATTTTCTGTTCATTGTCTTTTCTCCTTATTTATCTTCGAGGCATGCAATTCCGGGGAGTTCGAGTCCTTCGAGGAACTCAAGCGAAGCTCCGCCGCCTGTTGAAATGTGAGTCATTTTCTTCTCAAAACCGAGCTTCTTTACGGCAGATGCGCTGTCGCCGCCGCCGATGATTGAAACGGCACCGCTCTCCGCAATTGCTTCCGCAACCTTCTTTGTGCCTTCTGCGAAGCGGTCGAACTCGAAAACGCCCATCGGGCCGTTCCAAACAACTGTTCCCGCGTCTTTGATTGCGCCTGCATAGCTCTCAATCGTCTTAGGTCCGATATCGAGACCCATCCAGCCGTCGGGGATTTCCGAAGTCGGAACAACCTTTGCGTCTGCGTCTGCCGCAAACTTATCGGCCGCAACGGTATCAATCGGGAGGAGGAAGTTTACGCCCTTATCCTTCGCCTTTTTAATCATATCGCGTGCATAGTCGAGTCTGTCGTCCTCACAGAGGGACGCGCCGATGTTTCCGCCGTTTGCCTTTGCGAATGTGTATGCCATTCCGCCGCCGATGATGAGCGTATCGACCTTTTCGAGGAGGTTGTTGATAACGCCGAGCTTATCGGACACCTTTGCGCCGCCGAGGATTGCGACAAACGGGCGCTTCGGGTTTGAAAGAGCCTTGCCCATGATTCCGATTTCCTTGCCGATGAGGTATCCGCATACGGCGGGGAGATAGTCCGCAACGCCGGCAGTTGATGCGTGTGCGCGGTGTGCCGTTCCGAAAGCGTCGTTTACATAGATTTCCGCAAGCGATGCGAGCTTCTTTGCAAACTCGGGGTCGTTCTTTTCTTCTTCTTTGTGATAGCGTACGTTTTCAAGGAGCATTACTTCGCCGTCCCTGAGCGAAGCCGCGAGGCTCTTTGCGCTGTCGCCGATTACGTCGTCCGCCATTTTAACTTCGCGGCCGAGAAGCTCGGAAAGACGCTTTGCAACGGGTTTGAGCGAGAATTTGGGGTTTACCTCGCCCTTCGGGCGGCCGAGGTGAGAGCAGAGGATTACTCTTGCGCCCTTATCTATAAGATACTCAATCGTCGGGAGTGCCGCAACGATTCTCTTATCGGAAGTTATGTTCCCGTTTTCGTCCTGCGGTACGTTAAAGTCGCAGCGAACGAGGACTTTTTTGCCTTGCGGGTTGATGTCTTCGATTGTCTTCTTGTTGTAGTTCATATCTATTCCTCCAATAAAAATTTTAACTTATTTAAAAATAGTATATCACATTTTCTAAGAATAGAATATTGATATTTTAACTATTTTTAGTCATTTTAATAATATTTTTTTGCCGAAATGTACTATTTTTATTTTCGCTGAATTATTTTATATTCCCAAGAGCTCCCGTCATCTGCATATTTTGGAAGCCTGACTGGCGCAGAGCTTCGTATATCACTATTGCGACGGAGTTTGAGAGGTTAAGGCTTCGGAGCGTCGGGAGCATGGGTATTCTGATGAGGCTTTCCCGATGCCTTGCGAGGAGCGCTTCGTCAAGTCCCTTCGTTTCTTTGCCGAAAACGAAATAGTCGCCGTCGCGGTATTCAAAATCGGAATACACGTTTTTTCCCTTTGTTGTGGAGAAGAAAAAGCGCCCGCCGCGATTTTTTTCAAAGAAGTCATCCGTATTCTCATACACGGATACATCAAGGTATCTCCAATAGTCAAGCCCCGCGCGCTTGAGCTGTTTATCCGATATATCAAACCCGAGCGGTTTAACGAGGTGCAGTCTTGAGCCCGTTACGGCACAGGTGCGGGATATATTGCCCGTGTTTGCGGGTATCTCCGGCTCGACAAGTACGATATTAAACAAAACGGCACCTCCAAAATAGCTTTCCGAAATATTTTAAGACATTTTTTTCTTTTTTTCAAGACCTTTTATTATATTTTGTGCGAAACAGCCTGTTTTTTTCCGTGCTTCACTGAGTCTTCGGGAAACAGGCTTTTTGAGCCGTTTTGCGATGAGGCGGAAATGCGGACAAAGCAAAACCGCCGGGGGGAATCCCCGGCGGTCTCTGATTATTTAATTATTTCTCCCAATCGTCATCGAATGAGAAGAGACGTACTATCTCGCCTTCCTGAACTTCGATGATGGCGTTACCCTTGCCGATTTCAAGGTTTTCAAACTTGTTCGGGAGCTTGATTACATCTTTGCCCGTGTATGTTCCGTCGCTTATGCCGATGATGTGGTATTCCTTATCATCGAACTTGCAGCTTTTTTCGATTGCTGCCGGGTCGTCGGAATTTGCGATGGTCGCCGATGTATCATAGAATGTTACGACATCCTTGCGGATATTGAGTACGTTTATGAGGAATATGCCGTTGCTCTCGCCGTTGTAAGACAGGCTTACATCGTCCTTTGAGAGGTCTGCATTATCGAGAACGCTTATCTTCTTGTCGGCATTGAGCTCGTATCTTACGAACGAACCTGTGCGGAACATATCGCCGTACATTGCCTTGCCGTTGCTGAGCGAACCGACGTAGTCGTCTCTGAGAGCTGTCGAACCGTGGTTGTCGCGTACATCCGCAACCGTTCTTGCCGTGAAGAGACCGTCCTCATTGATGAGGGTAAAGTCTGCGTAATACTCGCCGGTCTTATTGTCGTAGTTCTGGTAAGCCGAAACAACGTATGCGAGTCCGTCTGTTGTCTTGAAGTTTGAATTGTCAAGCTTCGAGCCGATTGACATGGCAGCCGCAACAACGTACTTATTTGTGCCCGTCTTTGTGTTGTAAACTACGGAAGCGATTGTGTAGTCGTCCTCAACAACATTGCCTATGCAGAGCTTCTCAATCGGAGCTGCGTTCATCTCTCTTACTTCGGAGAGCTTGTATGCCCTTGCCTTGAGGTCGGACTGGCCCGATGCCTTGTAGTTGGGCTTGCCGCCCTCATAGCACGGGTTGCCGTAGATGAGGAATATGACCGAAGAATTGTCATATGCGAATCTTGAAGCCTCGCCGTCAAATTTAAATTCGTCTGTCTTTGTGCTTACGTCGAGGGGCTGATTGCTGTACTTATAGTACTTATTGAAGTCGGCGCCCTTGAGGTTCTGAGCGGAGAGGTCAATCTTTCCGTCGGACATCACGGAATATTTTACTATTGCGCCGCAGTAGTTGTTGTTTGCGAAGTCTTCCTTCGAGTTGCTTCTCGGGTCGTCCTTACCGCCGATTGTATAAAGCTTTCCGACGTCGTACTGAACTTCCTTGTTGGCAGGTGTTACGATTGTAACCTGAGCAACCTGCATGAGCTCGTCATATGAAGAATGGAGGATGAGACCGTAATCGTTTACCGCCGAAGCATTGTCTGTAAGCTCTACTTCCATTATCATGTTCTTATATACATAATATTTTGTCGCGCTTCCGAACGAGCTCTTGTTTGACTGATAATAATCGAAGATTGACTTATTATCGAGCTCGCAGTCTTCCCACGTGTAATATTCCTTGCCGCCGATTACAGCATCGCCGTTATCGTTAAAGCCTTCGACTGCACCGGTGATTTCGCTTACCTTTTCAACGTAGAGCTTTCCGCTTTCGCGCCAGTAAACTACGTTGTCGTCTGTTGCGACCGTGCCGATGATTTCGGCATCCTCGCCGATTTCGTATGTGCCCGAAAGTCCGCTTACGCGGATTGTCTTCTTAGCTTCGTTGTAGTTTGTAACCGTGCCGTAGCTGGCGTTTGTCGTTTTGCTTACCATCTTGAAGATGTAGGAATATGACTTTCCGCCGTCTACAGATACGAAACGGTATGTGTCAAGAGTATTCTCGCCGACAGCGTCGAGCGAACCTTCCTCTGCAAGCCCGAGATAAAGAGATGCTGCGCCGGTCTTTGTTTCGTTGGAAACATATGTAAAGCTGTTGAAGTAATTCTTTACTTCGGCAACATTCTTAGCGTTAACCTTCTTCGCTACCTTGCCGACTGTGGAGTCAGCCTTGATTTCCTTTTTCTGACCGTCAACCGTAAGTTCGATATACGGAGTGATTTCTGTTGTGCTGTTTGTTTCGCCGTCCGGCATGAACTTGGCGTTGTAAGCGGAAACCGTGTATGCAACCGTGTCGTTGTTTACGAGGACGTTTCCGATAACTTCGACATTCTTGTAGCTGCCGTCGCTTGCTTCGTCAGCCTTAAAGAATACGTTTACCTTATTTCCGAGAAGCTCATCGTCAAGCGCGCGGTCAACCGTGAGGAGATTCTGCTCAATGCTTCCGTTGCTCTTCTTCTCTTCGTAGTATATGAGAGACTCGTCTTCCTTAGCCGTTCCTCTTACGAGACTGCTGATGTCATCGCCATCCTCATCGGTTCTGATGAAGTATCTCTCGTTTGCAACAACAATACCCGTTACGTTCTTAAGACCCATTGTCTTCTCGCCGAGCGTCTGGTTGTCTTCCGTTCCGAGAGCGTTCTTCTGAGAACCTGCGCCTGTGATTGCGCTGTACTCATAAACAGGAGCGAAGATAGCGTTCTTCATGAGCTTAGCTACGAGCTCACGTGTTGCGAGGCTTGTCGGGTCGCCCGTCCAGCCGTCGAATACGCCGAGGTCGATAGCCTTAGCTACTACGTTTGCCTGCCAGTTGGGGCCGATGAAGCCTTCCTTAGCAGCGTCGCAGCCCATGATAACAAGGATCATCTTTGTTGCCTGAGCAACTGTGATGTTGTCCTGCGGGCCGTACTTGTTGTTGCCGATACCGGAAACGATGCCCTGGCTTGCGCAGTAGTTGATATAGCCCTTAGCCCATGCAACGTTTGCGTTGCCCTGAACGTCGGTGAATATGCTTGTCTG
>CAKSEF010000061.1 GCA_934446465.1 uncultured Oscillospiraceae bacterium | reverse complement strand
AAGGGAACAAGCAAAGATACGTTCTCACCGTCCGCAAATATAACGCGTGCAGACTTTGCAATACTTCTTGTCCGTGCGTTTAAGCTCACGGGAGAAGGAAAAGACAATTTTGCCGATGTAAGTGAAGCTGACTATTTCGCGAAAGAGCTTACAATAGCGAAAGAAAACGGAATAGTCGGAGGAATAGGCGATAATAAGTACGCACCGAGAAATACGATAACGCGCGAGGATATGATGGTAATCGTATACCGCGCACTCCGTAAACTCGGTTACGAACTTAAAGACGGAGACGTAACGGCGCCTGACTTTGAAAGCGTTTCGGATTATGCAAAGGAAGCCGTAAAGGCACTTATGGCAAACAGTCTTGTAAACGGCAAGAACGGGTATATTGACCCGAAGGCAAACACAACCCGCGCCGAGGTCGCGGTTCTCGTCAGGAGAATACTTGATTTAGCGGCGAAGAAGTAAGCAGGGAATTTAAGATTCAAGACTAATTGAGAGGGAGATAACAATGGTAAATATTTATTGTAACAAAAAAGACAAGGACTTAAAAAACTTTTGGAATCACATAGTATTTCATCCGACGGATGCGATTGAGGACGAGTGGGGAAAAAGAATCCTTGATAAAGCAGCCGAGGACGGAGCGGTAAGAACGGTCAGAATCTATACGATGATGGAAGACATTTTCACGCTCGACGGGGACGGAAACATATGTGCGGATTACAAACTTAATGATTACCGCATCGATTATCTCCTCTCAAAAGGATTTAATATTCTCCTTGCGTACGCGTTTTTGCCGAACTGGCTCTGTGAAAAACCCGATTTTGCGAGTGCGGCGTCGAGAGTCGGAAAAAGGTATAAAGGGAAAATGGTTTGCAACAGCCGGGCAGCGGACTATTCAAAGTGGGAGGAAATTTGCAGACAGTACACACGGCATATTGTGGACAGATACGGCGAAGAGACCGTTGCAAAATGGAGGATTCATTGCTATAACGAGCCGGACGCATCGAGCTTTTTCTATAAGGATGCACCGTCGGAATACGCACGGGCGGAAGAATACTGCAAGATGTATGACGCCTTTGAAGCGGGAATAACGTCGGTAAGCAAAAAAATACCGATAGGCGGACCGGCACTTTCTGAGTCTGTCGAACATTTGGAGTTTTATAAATATTTCCTTGACCATATAAAGAAAACAAACAGAAAATTTGATTTCATAAGCATTCATTCATACGGAACGGAACCGGGTATGATAACGGACGGCTCGAAGCCGATCAGTGTAAACGGCGCCCTGCGCAACACGATGACTCTCGTACGGATTGCAAAGATGTGCGGATTTGAAGATCTGCCGATCGTCTGCGATGAATGGGGTGCGGCAACGGGGGGTCATTGCGGTATTGAGGACTTTCCGGGGCTTATGTTCCGCGACAGTGAGATATGTTCCGCATACTTTGCCAAGATGATAATGCGCTTTGACGAGCTGAATGTGCCGTATGACGAGATGATGATATGCCTTTCGGGACAGCATGATTTGCCGACCGAATTTCCCGGATACAGGAACTTCTTTACTCTGAATTTCTATCCGAAGCCGATCTACAACTCTTTTGTGCTTGCGGGAAAGCTCGGAGAAGAAAAGCTCCACTATTTTGTAAACTGGACAACACAGCATTTATCCGTTATGCCGACAAAACATAAAGACGGACACTTTTCGGTCCTGCTTGCATATGCCGACGGAGATTTCAGATGTAAAATTCCGAAGATCGACGCGCCGATAACATTCCGCGGTATTGACGGCAAGTATGACGTTGTGAAGTATGTAATAGACAAGGACCATGCAAACGCCATTGAGAAGTACCGTGAGCTCGGCTGTCCCGACAACCCGACAGAGGAACAGAAAAAGGAGATTTACGACTTCGCATCGCTTAAACCCGAACCGTTCGGCACCGTCTCGGCGGAGAATCCGAGTGTAACGGTTTCTTTCGAGGAGAATTCCGTAGTCTTGCTCGAACTGTTTCCGAAAAGAGACTGATTTTTGAGAAAACCGTATCGGCTCAAAGAAGAAAACTGCCCTGTAAAAAGCAGTATAAAAAAATCCGCCGTAAACATTAAATATAACGCCAAACTGACTCCGATTATATATCGGAGTCAGTTTTATTTTCTCTATTTGCCGCCCGCAATCGTTTTGTCAATCAGTGAGTTAAGCGCTTTTGCCTGCTCCGGGGATGTAATTGCCCCCACAATCGGCTGTCCTATGATATTTCCGTTTTTATCAACTACATAGGTAGTCGGATATGCATACAGTCCGGAGGTAAATTTACCGGCATCGCTATTTGACTCAAACCAAATGTTTTTATATGATACTCCTTTTTTTGACAAAATATTCTTTGCTTCGGAGATGGCGGCCTTATTGCCGTCAAGAGTAAAGGAATTGATGCCTATAACCGCACCGCCCTTTTTGGCGAGCTCCCCGTTAAGCGTCTCTAAATCAGCAAGCTCTCCTACGCACGGATTACAGGTGGTAAACCAGAAATTCACCACGGTTACGGTGTTGGCGGAAAAAAGCTCACTGCTGCTTACATCGTTGCCGTCAAGGTCCTTGCCCCGAAAGCTAGGAAATTTAGTCAGCTCACTCTCATTGATTCCCATACCCGCGTTTTCGGCGTCAATGCCGTCTCCTTCGTTCGGCTTGCTCCCGCAGAGCGGATATTTTTGTTCCAAAATCGTCAGCTTTCCCTCAATCTCTTTAATCCGCTCAGCCTCGGATTTAAGCGTTTTCAGCTCCTCTGCCGAGAATTTATCCTTGGCACGCTCTATTGTGTTAAGAAGAAAATCTCCGTAGTTCGTACCGTCCTCAATCATCGGGGTGTTCTTATTCGCCGACAGAAATACTTTTTTCCAAAGCTCCGCGTTGTTTGCGAGAATATCGTTTTCCTTTTGCATAAGCTTTTGATACAGCGCGGCCGCTTCGTCGGCATTATCCGGCTGTGATGACATCAAAGCCGCCATATCGGAATCGGTGCTTGACGAATCCTTATTCGGAGAGCACGCCGTGAGACTTAACGTCAGCAGGGAAACCATAAATACTGCTAAAATTTTTGATGCTTTCATAATTATTCCTCCGTTCTTTTATCGTTGTTCGTTTCTCTTTTGTTTTTTGACGCCGTATTACCGCAAAGATTTTTGTTCGGCAAGCCGAAGCCGCAGTGAAAGTGAAGGGCATCGGCGGGGCAGGCGCTTATGCACTTGCCGCATCGGATACATTCGGTGTGGTTGGGCGATTTTGTAACATTGACATCCATCTTGCATACCTTTACGCATTTTCCGCAGGAAATACATTTGTGCGCATCTGCCTTTATTCCGAGCAGAGACACTTTGTTCATTAAAGCGTAAAACGCACCGAGAGGACAAATCCATTTACAAAACGGGCGGTAAAACAGTATACTTAAAACGACTGCCGCAATCAAAATGATAAGCTTTTGGACAAACAACCCTCCCAAAGCCGAGCGTATACCCGCATCGACGGCAGACAGCGGGATTGCGCCTTCGAGCACGCCCTGCGGACAAATATATTTACAGAAGAACGGGTCGCCCATTCCCACATCGTTTACAACAAGCGCGGGCAATAAAACCACGGTTAGCAGCACAGCATATTTCAAACAGGTCAGCGGTTTAAGTTTTTTTGCGGACAGTTTTTTGCCCGGGATCTTATGCAGTAAATCCTGCAACCAGCCGAACGGACATAAAAATCCGCATATGAAGCGCCCGAACAGAACTCCCGCAAGAATTAAAAATCCGGTTACATAGTGGGAAAAACCGAATTTTGACGAGCCCGCCACCGATTGAAATGCGCCGATCGGGCACGCACCCGAAGCAGCCGGACAGGAATAGCAGTTTAAGCCGGGTACACAGACCGCCTTGCCCTTTCCCTGATATATACCGCCCTTGAAGAAATTTGGCAGATGTATATTTGTAAGCAGTGTTGCTACCGCCTGAATCCGACTGCGAAAACGACTCAAAAGCCGTGATACGGTGTTATTTCTTTTATCCAATTCCGATACACTCCAAGCACAGTCTTATTGCCTTGCTTAACACGACGCCGGCCTCTCCCCGCATTGCTCCGAAACACAGCATAACCGCTCCGGCGGTTAGCAAAGCACCCTGAAATACGGCTTTTCCCGCTCTGAACAATTTGATCACTCCCCTCATTTTTAGCTCATTATATCATATCGGATGTAAAATCCTTGTTAAGAACAGAAAATTAACAAAGATTTTATGCTTTTATGTTATAATATAAGCGTTTAAGAAATAAAGCGAGCGTTAGGGGGATTTTTATGCATATTTTAGTTGTTGAAGACGAGCGGGCGCTTTGCGACACGATTGTACGCAGCCTGAAGCGTCTTGCATACAGCGTGGATTATTGCTATGACGGACAGAGAGCAATGGAAATGCTCGCCGTTGAGAGCTTTGATCTGGTTGTGCTCGACTTAAATCTTCCCGACGCAGACGGTATGACAGTGCTCAAAACGCTCAGAAAAACCGACTGCGATACGAGAGTGCTGATTTTGTCGGCACGATGTGAGGTTGCCGATAAGGTTGAGGGTTTGGACGCAGGTGCAAATGACTATCTCACCAAGCCGTTTCATTTGGACGAGCTTGCGGCAAGAATACGCAGTCTCACACTTAGGCGCTTTACGCAAAACGATGTGATTCTAACCTGCGGAGCGCTGTCCTTTGATACAAAGGCACGTCGTGCCGCCGTCGGCGGAGAAGCCTTATCTATGACTCGAAAGGAAACGGGAATACTCGAATATTTTATGCTCAATCAGGGACGGCCGATAAGCCAGGAGGAGCTTCTGAACCATGTGTGGGACAGCAGCGCGGATAATTTCAGCAATTCCATAAGGGTGCATATCTCGGCATTGAGAAAGAAACTGCGTTCCGCTTTGGAATATGACCCTATACACAATCGTATAGGAGTGGGCTATGTAATGGAGGAGAAAAAATGAAAAAACTTTCTTTACAATGGCGCATTACATTAACGACGGCACTTCTTATATGCGTAACCTGCGTACTGATGAATTGCCTGATCGGATATTCGGGCAAGCGTTATATGGACTCGATTGGCAGCGGAATATCGGCTTACGGCGATGTTGATAAGAGGGATCCGGGTTCATTCAACCCCGAAAGTGAAAAACTCGACCATGAACTTACGATTATTGTAACCGGCGCACAGGAGTCCTTCGGGACGACAAACTGGTATATAACGGCGACGGTAACATTGCTCGGCGGTGTGCTTGCGTATTTCGTCAGCGGCCGTGCGTTGAAACCGCTGCGGACGTTTGCCTCACAGGTCGAAAATGTGCGGCCGAATAATTTGGCGGATATGAAAGTCAGCGAGGATGTACTGCCGGAGTTTAAGCAATTCAGCAGGTCGTTTAACAGCATGATTGACCGCCTTGACGAGGGATTTACGGCACAACGGCAGTTTACAGGAAACGCCGCACACGAATTACGGACACCGCTTGCGTTAATGCAGGCGCAGATTGAGCTGTTTTCCGTCGAACATTCCGATGTGCGCCCCGAAACTGCAGGATTTTTGAAACTTTTGCAGGAACAGACGGAGCGTATGTCGCAGATGACGAAAACTCTGCTCGAAATGAGCGCGCTTCGTACCGTACCCTGTAACGACCGGATTGAAATAGCTCCGATGATTGAGGAAATTTTTGCCGACCTTGCGCCGCTTGCCGAGAAAAAAGGAGTCATTCTTAAATATGACGGAAACGGCGGAATGGTCGGAAGCGATACATTGATTTACCGTATGATATTTAATCTGACCGAAAATGCCATACGGTATAATCGTCCCGGCAAAGCAGTCTGCGTTTCTGTCTGCGAGGACAAAAACCGCCTTCTTATACGGGTAAAAGATAACGGTTTTGGAATACCCGCGCAGTACAGGAGAAGTATTTTTCAGCCCTTTTTCCGCATTGACAAATCGCGGAGCAGGGCGCACGGCGGTGTGGGACTCGGGCTTTCGCTGGTTTGGGAAATCGCCGCACTTCACGGCGGCACGGCAGAGACTGAGGAAAGCTCGGAAAACGGGACTGTCATGCTCGTAACCCTGCCAAAGAAAATATCCTGAAAAACGCCGTACGATCACCGTTTTTTTATATCGTTAATAAAGAAGCAAAGCAAATTACCCTTCTTAATCTCAAATATTCACGCATACCTTTAAAAGAATTTATGCTTTTTTGGAATCCTCTGCGAAGAATATTAGCGGCAGATAAAGAGAATATAAAGAACGAAGCAGTCTTGAAATTTTTTGAAACTTCAAGACTGTTTTATTCTGCGTTTAAGTGTTTAATGATTTAAAATTGAGCTCGGCTGCGCTTGTTACATGAGTGCATACCGTTGTGCGGCGCCAACAGTTTTTTAAAAACGAATAATTCTAACCGTCAACGGTGAAATGCGGGACAAATAAACAGACAGGAGATAGTTTTTACCGAGCCGATTATACTGCAATTCACGTGTATTGAAGAAAAAAACTATAACACAGAGTGACTTATTTCTATAACGCATAGTGGCATTTTTTGTTGCTTTCTAACCTTTAAATGAGTTATAATCGTAATAGAAAGTTAATATTGCACTATTTGAAATCCAAAAAAGAAAAAATGGCATATTGCCGCGTTTTAAGAGGAAATTACGACGGAATCATAAGACGGAAAGTTCTTGAAGAATGAATAGTTTGCTTTTATCGGATAAAAGTAAAAATGCCACGAAACTCACAAAGAATTGCCAATAGAAGAAACTCGAACGAAATGCGGCAGACAGAATAAAACGAAGAAATTGTTTTGTTTGCAAAAGCTTTAAGACAGAATATGCCAAAAGCCAAAAAGAGAGCAATGGAGGATGCGAAATGACGATTCAACAGTGCAGATATGTACTGGAAGCCGCTGCAAGCGGCTCCATAAACGAAGCGGCAAAAAGATTATTTGTTGCCCAAACAAGTGTTTCAACAGCAATAAAGGCTTTGGAAAAAGAATTTTCTATAAATATATTTGAAAGATCCTCAAAAGGTGTAATCCTTACGACAGAGGGCATAGAGTTTGTCAGATACGCTAAGGAACTTGTGATTCAGGAGAACCTGATACATGAAAAGTTCTTGGCAAGAGAAAATCTGTTAAAAAAATTTGTCATATCCACACAGCACTTTGATTTTGTCGCAGATATGCTTACGGATTTGTTAAATGAAAGCGAACCGGAAAATTTTAAATTCACCCTTAGAGAGGGAAAGAGCCGAGAAGTAATAAATGACGTTGAAAGTTCTCTGAGTGAGATAGGCGTGATAGCAATAAACAGCAGCGAGGCAGATTTCATGGATGATTTTTTCGAAAAGAGATGCCTCGAGTTTCATGCGATTTGTACTGTTTCGCCGCACGTTATTGTGAGAAAAGATCACCCGCTTGCATCTAAGGAGAAGATTTGCAGAGATGATATTGCGGAATATCCGAATGTGGTGTTTTTGTATGGTGAATATAATTCGTTGTTTTTTGTTGAAAGGGGTACCGATGAATCGGAAAAGCAAAGTGTAACGAATGTTGTTGAAGTATCTGACCGTGCGGCACTTAAACAGTTTCTGATGAAAACTAATTGTTATACTGTCGGAACAGGGTTAATGACATCACCGCATAGCGAAAAGGTAGTATCAATTCCTCTTGATTCTGCGGAACAGTATACAGTCGGATATATTCTCAGAAGAAATTCATATATTACAGAACTTTGTCAGCGGTTTATGGAAAAACTTTCGGAATTCAAAGAGAATAGGAAAGTGTAATATAAAAAGAGGGTAAATGTGCAAAAAACTTAGCTTTAACAGGAGGAAGGAAACAATGAAAACAACGAAAAGAATGTTGGCAGTGCTTCTGGTTCTTGCCATAACGGTGGCATTTGCCCTTGTAACAAGCGCGGCAGACCGTGAAGAAATAGTAATGGATTTTTCAAACACTACGATTTCGGAGGGAACTGTAACGGCAAACAGATGGCATGTGACAAAAGATGACATATCCCTTATAACAACTCCCGGATACACCGTTTATAAGGAAAAGACATATCCGTCCAATTGGAAAATCTTATCTTACGCACATGTTGATTCTTTGCGAAATCCCGACAAGTTTTTGCAGGTGCATAACGGCGAGAAACATACTGTTTGGCCGTTGGCGTGGATGGCAGGAAGCGGAAATCAGCAGCTTGCGGTATCATTTACGGTTCCGGAAGGCGGTGCAGGTTACTATGTTCCGAACCTCAGCGGGCTGACAATAGAGAGCGGGGCTGACCAAGCGGTATATGTAGATAATACCTTTGTCGGAAACTACAATTTTTACAATGCGAACTCGCCCGAAGGCCTGATCCATAAAAGCGGCGCCGAAAAATCCCTTAACGCAGTATATCTCTCCGAGGGTACGCACAATGTATTCATGAGAAATATAACCGGATCCGATGTCCCCTCTACCACCACATCTTCATATGTATATCTTAAAGCGATGAGATTTGTGCCGATTGGCGATGCTCCCGGGTTTTCAGGGATATCGACGAATCTTCCCGAAACCATCAAGGTCGGAGAAACCGCAGATTTTACCATCGGAGTGGATATGACCGACGGAACAAAGAAGTTCTTTGGATTTGGAGGCAATGCGGGCAAGGATACCGCAAACAACATTTCCTATCAAATCCTGTCAGGCAACGACATATTGACAGATGCGGGTAACGGAGAAATCGTTGCATCGTACGATGAAGGAATCAAGGGGACAATCACTGCGGCAGAACCCGGTCAGACAACAATTAAAATTACAGCTGTTGTCGACGGAACAACGTATACCGAAGAAAAGACAATAAGTGTAATTGAGAA
>CAKSEF010000060.1 GCA_934446465.1 uncultured Oscillospiraceae bacterium | reverse complement strand
ACCTCTTATGGAGGCAGGCATGGGCTGTTCATTTTCTCACCGGCTTTCTATACAGTTATCAAAAATGTGCTAATGAACTCGCGCATGCTGAAATGATTTCGGCAATACTTTATCAGCTAACAAAAAATCTTTCGCCAGAGGAAATAAGACGGAGCGGATTTGACACCTATTTTGTTGACCATACGACAGGAATTTATCCTCAGGCGGCTGCCGGTTTTCCTAACACAGCGGCTAATTACCAGGTTAAAGGAGACACGATAACTGACTTGACCGAGGATCTTGCAGCAGAACAAAAGGCGAGGACAACATACGACAATATACTTCGTCTTGTTGATGACCCTGATGTAAGAGATCCTATTAAGTTTCTGAGGCAGCGCGAAATAGTTCACTTTCAACGATTCGGAGAAGGACTGAGACACGTTCAGGAGCATCTTGATTCTAAAAACTTTTACGCATTCAATCCGTCATTTGACGGTAAGCGCAGATAATTCGGCAGGCCACGATGATAAAACCGTGGCCTGCCTAAAATTTATCCCATATTTGGTTGACAAAAAACTTCTGATGTAATAGAATTACTTAAGATTAATTTTGGAGATATGAAAATGCTTGAAAGATTGCAAAAAATAATTTCTGCGTGCGGTGAATGTTCAAGGCGCGGTGCTGAAAAACTGATTGAGGAAGGAAAAGTAACCGTAAACGGAACGGTTGCACATATAGGAGATAAAGCAGATTCGGCGCGCGATGTGATTGAAGTGAACTGCAAGGTTATATCAGGCGGAAAAAGGTACTATATAATGCTGAATAAGCCCCGGGGGTATATAACGACGCTCGATGACGAACACGGACGGAAAACGGTCAGTGAGCTCGTTGACGTAGGGACTCGTGTATATCCGATAGGGAGGCTTGATTACAATTCAGAGGGACTTCTTATAATGACAAACGACGGCGAATTGACGTATAAGCTCACGCATCCCTCACATGATATCCCGAAAGGATATATAGTAACGGTGCGAGGTAAGCTTGAAGATGCACTGACTGTTCTAAAATCGCCGATAGAGATAGACGGGAAAATGACTCGTCCTGCCGATGTAAACGTTTTGCGTGAAAATGCAGAGGGCGGCCTTCTGCATATAACGATACGAGAGGGAAGAAACAGACAGATACGCCGTATGTGCGAGGCTGCGCAACTGCGTGTTGTGAGACTGAAGCGGATAACAATCGGAGATTTGGTTATAGAGAAGATGCCGGCGGGAAGATGGAGACATCTTACGGAGAGTGAAGTACGTTATTTAAAATCATTATAAAAAACAAGCACCTCAAAATGAGGTGCTTGTTTGACATAAAGACACTATTTTTCGTAATAGTCTGATGTTTTTGGCGAAAGTCGTTTCTTTTTTAGTGAGTTTTCGATGAACCGTTTTGCGTAAATATAGATTACTGAGAAGGTGGGGACGGAGAGAATTACACCTGTAATACCGAAGAAGCCTCCTCCGATAATAATTGCAAAAATTACCCAGAATGACGAGAGTCCCGTTACTTTTCCAACAATTCGCGGTTCAAGAAGGATCCCCTCGATTTGTTGCAGTACTATCATCATAACAATGAACCAGAGCGCTTTTATCGGGTTTACCATGAGTAGTATGAAAACGCTCGGCACAGCTCCGATAATCGGTCCGACAAATGGTATGAAGTTTGTTATTGCTATGATTATGCTGATTAACAGCGCGTATTCCATTCCAAATACGGACATGAGAATGAAACAGATAATCCCGAGAATCGTGCAGTCAAGAATCTTGCCCGACAGGTATCTTCCGAATGTCTCGTCAGTAACTTTTGCAAGAGAAAATATTTTTTCGGCAAATTCTTTTTTAAATACCGCATACATGACCTTTTTTAGCTGAGCTGAAAAACGCTCTTTGCCACTGAGCATATACAGTGAGATGATAAAACCTATAAAGAAGTTTGAAATTCCGCTGCCGAGCGAAATTGAATAATTCAATAACTGCGGAAGGTTAGTAGTAATAAACTTTGCCGCCTTCTTAAACAAATCCTGCGAGGAACCTATGAACTCGCTTATGAACTTAATTTCAAAATTAAACCGCGATGAGATATCTGCAAGAAAGGCGTCTAATGACTTTATATAACCGTCAGCGTTCTGGGCAAGTCGTGTAACGCTTTCGATGAGCTGAGGAACAAGCGAGTATATAACGATGAAAATAACAAGAATAAAGAAAAGCATTATAATCGTGATGGCGAGGCTGCGATTTATCGATTTCTGTTTCTTCGACTTTTTGAAAAGGAATTTATTGAAAAAAGTTTCAGTTGCATTAACCGGACCTTTGAAAAGGTAAGCTATAACAAAACCTGTTACAAAGGGGGAGAGAACAGCAAAAATTCTTTTAACAAAGCCGAAAACTTCTCCAAGGTTTTTCAGCAGGAAATAAAATGTTATAGCAATAACTGCAACGAGCGCTCCGGAAATAATATGCGCTGTGGTATCATCATTCCATTTGAATTTCATCATACATTCCTACCTGTCAGTTTTTCTCAAGTATACCATAATTCATCCGCTATATCAACTGCCTGCAACAAAAGATAAAAAAGTGCATATGATGATGTGGACAAGGTTTTGTCTTAAAGTGCATAAGGGGGATAAATATGTGTTGCTTTATAGAACTGCTGTGCGGAGGCAGACAGAATTCGGAACAGCGTCAGTCCGAGCGCGACATTCCCATGCGTCGTGTGGATATGTGCGAGCGCGAGAGCAGAAGATGCTGTGAAAACGAGGGTTACTGCGGGTGCTGCTGTAACCACAGATGCTGCTGCTGCGGTGAGTGAGTAAACAGTTTCGATATTGCCGTCGCTCTTTTTGCGGCGGCAATGTTGCAATTTACTATACACATGTGTTAAAATATAGAAAACATAACGGATGAGGCTTGAATTATATGATTAAGCGCGTAACGGATAAAGACTATACAGCATATGAAGACTTTCTTCGTTCATGCCCGAACGGGCACTTTATGCAGTCTATTGCATGGAAAAGGTTTAAAGGCAGTCAGCAAAGCTTTGCATTTATGTCACTGAACGATAACGGTGAAGTTCAAGGGGCTATGCTCATGTTTTTGCAGGAGGTTCGCCACACAAACAAGAAGTTTTTATATTGTCCGCGCGGACCGATATGCAACAGGAAAGATGTGTGCGTACTTGACGAACTTTTGAGCGAGGCATCAAAAATCGCAAGTGAAATCGGTGCATACAAGCTTACGCTTGACCCGGATATCACAGCGGAAAATTCTGAGTGGCTTGAATACTTCAAACATATCGGCGCAAGGATAGGCGATAATGCACACGATAACGGGATTTTGCAGCCGTTCTCGGTTTTCAGAATAGATATAAAAGATAAAGGCGATGATGAGCTTATTTCGTCTTTCCATTCAAAAGCACGTTACAGCGTACGTTCCTCACTTAAGAGCGGGGCTGTTTGCAAGCTTGGTACAAGAGAAGATATACCTGCATTTTGCAGACTTCTTAAAAGCACTGCAAAGCGAGACGGGTTTACAGCAAGAAAAGAAGAATACTTCTATGAAATGTACGACAGTCTCGGAGATGACATGATGAAAATATTCATGGTTTCCTATGATGATGAAACGATTGCAGGGTCTGTTTTGATTAAATTCGGAAATAAGAGCTGGCATATGTATGCCGGAAGCTCGGAAGAGCATAAAGAAACGCTCCCGAATTTTCTTATGCAGTGGGAAATGATGCGGTGGTCTGTACAAAACGGCGTTGCAATTTACGATATGCGCGGAATAGCCGGAGAAGGTGATAAGCTAAAACCGTTAGAAGGACTAGTTAGGTTCAAAAAGCGGTTCGGCGGTGAGCTTGTTTCATTCGTGGGGCGAATCGATATTGTGTATAACAAAACAACCGATTTTGCGATAAGAACGTTAAAAAATGCTATGAACTCATTACGCAGAATAGCAGGAAGGAAATAAAAAATGATTGAACATGTAACCGATAGTACAACAGCAGAAAAATATGAGAGCTTCGTATCGGGGCATCTAAAGGGTCACTTTGTAAAATCGCTTAAATGGGCAGAGTTTAAAAAGCCGTGGAAATGTGAAGTGTTTATGTCGTGCGATGCTGACGGAAAAGCGAAGGGGAGCATGCTCATCATGATAAGCAGAGTCTCTAAAACAAAATACACACATATGTATTGTCCGAGAGGACCCGTAACAGACGATGGAGATACGGAAACACTTTTGGAGCTTCTTGCCGAAGCGCGCAGACTTGGGGATAAATATAACGCGTACGAGCTTTCAATCGACCCTGATATTACAGAGGACAATCCGTATTTGGATGAGTTGTGCAGCGTCGGCTTTGTGGTAAACAATACAAAGCACCGTCCCGAGTATTTGCAGGCGAGGTATGTATTCAGACTCCCGATAAACGGCAGAAGCGAGGAAGAGATATTTACGGCATTCCACTCGAAGACGCGTTATAATGTAAGACTGTCGGTTAAAAAAGGGGTAACGTCGCGCATAGGTACAAAGGAAGACTTGCCGGCGTTTACGGAAATAATGAAGGAAACA
This sequence comes from uncultured Oscillospiraceae bacterium, assembly GCA_934446465.1. GTDB lineage: Bacteria > Bacillota > Clostridia > Oscillospirales > JAAYXM01 > CAKSEF01. Next base: position 4,405 of record CAKSEF010000060.1, on the reverse strand, counting down.
GCGGCACGCGACGGATTTATGGCACGGAGCCTCAAATATTTTGAGGATATGTATGATGCACTCTCGCCGGATAATCTTCGCTTGTATCTCATGGAATATGAGGGACAGCTGCTCTCCGGAGCAATAGCCATTTTGTACGGCGATAAGGTGTGGTATTTGTACGGCGCAAGCAGTAACAGAGAAAGAAATCGCATGCCGAATTACATGATGCAATGGGAAATGATAAAATGGACCATTGAGAACAACTGTAATATATACGATTTTCGCGGGATAACGGGAGACATGGAAAAAACAACACTTGACGGTCTTATAAGATTTAAAGCGGGATTTGCCGGAGAACGCGTTGATTTCGTTGGAAAACTTGATATGATATTCAAACCTCGGGCTGCAAAGATAATTGAATCCGTGCAGTCGAATTACAGAGCACTCGTCAGAAAAATAGGTGTCATTCGGGAAAGAAAAAGTCTCAAAAAGTAGTTTAAGAGCGGTGAGAGAAACTTCTCACCGCTCAATTTAATCATTGTACAGTTTTTTTAAGAGGGCAATCTCGCGCTGATACCCGTCAAGCTCATTCGGTGTTTCAAGATAAAACGGGAGACCTCTAAGGCTGGGATGATTAATAATTCTTGTAATTGCATCAATACCGAGTAACCCTTCACCGATTTTTGCGTGCCTGTCCTTATGGCTGTCGAGTCCGTACATACTGTCATTTAAATGTATAGCGCGGAGGCGGGAAAGCCCTATCTCTTTGTCAAACTCTTCAAGCGTTTCTTCGAGATTTTCCGATATATCATATCCTCCGTCAAACACGTGGCATGTATCAAGACATACGCCTATTTTGTCATCGATTTTAACCTTTGATATTATTTCCGCAATTTCGGAGAAACTCCTGCCAATCTCGCTTCCTTTACCCGCCATGGTTTCAAGGAGAATCGTTGTGGTCTGTTCTTTGTAAACAATACTGTTTAAGATTTCGGAAATCTTATCGATGCCCACCTCGGTACCCTGTCCTACATGGGAACCCGGGTGAAAGTTGTACATATTTCCGGGAGTTCTTTCAAGCCGTGCAATATCATCACGCATTGTGTTCTCGGCAAATTCGCGTATTTTCGGGTCTTTAGCGCAGGCATTCAAGGTATACGGAGCATGGGCAAGTATCGGGAATATATCGTTTTCAGATGAAAACTTAAGAAAGGCATCTATGTCGTTATCATCGAGAGGCTTTGCCGCGCCGCCGCGCGGGTTTCTCGTGAAAAATTGAAAAGTGTTTGCGCCGATTGAAACGGCAGTTTTGGCCATAGCAAGATAACCTTTTGATGAAGAAAGGTGGCAGCCTATTCTAAGCATATTTTTATACTCCATAACAATTTTTTATTTGAGCGGTATTGCGTAGTTTGAACCGTCTTTTGAGATATACAAAATGTTGTTCGCCAAAAGGAAAGTATACTCCGCACCGTCGGTTGTGAATGAGCTGGTTATAAGATTCGGGTCAAAGTATATATCGGTTTCGGGAAATTCAACTGCCGAGTCGCGTGTTTTCGGAATAAACCCAAAACGTCCTTCCTTAACATCCTGCGCAAGTATGTTGTACGTACCCTCGGGAGTCCAGACCTGAACGCCGTACCCTCCGGTTATACGGCAGGAAGCGAGAAGCATTTTCGGCTCACCATTTATCGAGAGGGTAAAACGGTAAGAGTCGGATTCTTTTCCGTACATTACAGTGTATTCATAGTTGTCCTTTTTTTCGTCTTCGTTCTTTTTTACGGCAGTGATTTTCCACGTGTTCTCGACGTCAAGCGGGGAAATCTGGATGTTTTCAAACCCGCTGTCCTTGAACAGCTTTTTTGCCGTAACGCCGGGCTCTATTTCCATTACATATGAGGCGGCAAGAAATTCATCACTCCCGAGTGAAAACTTGTTAGCAGCGACAGGAACCCACGCGGAACTGCTTGTAAAACCGACAACTGCAGAATACATATCACTGCATATCGATATGCGCAGCTCATTCATCTGCTTAAATGAGTCGGCAAGCGGTAAGCTGTTATTGTATACAAACGCATCTGCGGCATTCAGAGCCTCAGGTGCCGCCGCAACGGTGGACGGGGCAACACCGGACAGGGCGTCAGGGTCTTTAGACCATGAGCAGGCCGATAAAGAAATAATCATAACACATGCAATTATTATTGAACAAATTCTGTAACACATTTAGTCTTACCTCACATTTATTATAAAATTCCTATTGTTCTTGAAATAAAGGCAAACAGAGTAATTGTAAATGCAGAGAGAACGGTTGTAAATACAACCAACTGGCAGGCAAGGTCATAATCGCCATTCATTTTGTAAGTCATAGCAGTGCTTGAAACTGCAACCGGGGTTGCAAATGTGCTTATGACAAGAGCAATATGTAAGCCGCGGAATCCCAAAAGCGCCGCGAGAGCTACGGCAACAGTCGGAACGACAATAAGACGGCATAATCCCGTACATAAAACACGTTTTAAATTACCGATAAAGCTCTTGAATTTAAAGTCTCCGCCGAGAACGAGAAGCGCAAACGGTGTTGCAATACTCTTTAAATCCTTTACGGGCTTGAGAATGATTTGCGGGAGAGGGATTTTCAGAAAATTGAAAATCATGCCGAGAATACAGGCTATGATAAGCGGATTCTTAATAACCTTTTTTAATATAACGATAGCAGGTTCGCGCTCATTATCACTGTATACACTTAAAATGACGGTCGCGAGAATATTGAATGCGGGAATTATAAATGCAATAAAGACCGACGCAACCTGACCGCCTTCGTCGCCGGCAAGCGACTGGCAAAGCGGAACACCCAAAAGCGCAAAATTGCCTCTGAAGAGTGCTTGTATAATAACGCCTCTGCTGGGGCGCTCTTTTATAACAAGAGGAACGAAAATCAGTGATATTGCACATACTGCCACAACCATGCACATCGTAAAGGCAAGAAGGTTAGCGTTAAAGACAGCGCCAAAATCAGAGATATATATGTTGTAAAACAGCATTGCCGGTATAAGAATATTAAAAGAAATGCTGTTTCCCGTTTTCAAGAAGTTTTCGTCCCAGACCTTGATTTTTGTCAGAAACCATCCGAGGGCCGTGAGTATAAATAGGGGAAGAACCGCATTTATTGAAAAAATAAAATCATTCACAAATATACTCTCCTAAAGCGTAATGTTGGATAATAACATTATAATATTTGTTACCGCCCATTTCAATCCTTTTTTCAAAAATACTCGAAAAATGCGTTTTCAAGATAAAAGACCGTCGCGATACTGACGTATACGACGGTCTTTTTGCAAAATATCAAATTGACGATTACAATGTTTCTCTGAGTTTTTTTATTGCTGAACGTTCCATTCGTGATATTTGTACCTGTGAAGTTTTCATGACACGTGCACACTGTTCCTGGGTCATTGACTTAAAATACCGCAGCATAATCACTATTCTCTCGCGTTTTGGAAGAAGCTTAATTGCGTCTGACAAAGACACATAGTCAAGTATATGTTCTTCAATGCCGTGGGATGAGAGAACCTCCTCTAAAGTCTGGCCATCATCATTAATTTCCCGGTTTAATGACTCTGTATATGCTGTGGCGTTTTCAGCCTGTGCGATTTCTTCAACTGTGTAACCTGTTGCTTCCGATATCTCCGATAATGTCGGATTTCTCCCGTTTTTGTTTTGAAAATGCGATTCCGCGTACCGTATTTTTAGGGCACGTTCCTTTATTGTACGGCTTACCTTAATTGCACCGTCATCGCGCAGAAACCTTCTTATCTCACCGGTGATTTTCGGAACGGCATACGTTGAAAACTGATTTCCGAGAGACTCGTCAAAACCGCGAATAGCCTTGAGAAGCCCTACACATCCGAGCTGATATAAATCATCGGCATCAGTTCCGCGGCCGAGAAATCTCCGTACAATACTCCAAATAAGCGCGGAGTTATCACAAATCAATCTTTCAAAGGCTGTTTCATCACCGTGTTTTGCGGCGCGAATAAGTTCAGTTGTGTCTGCCACGGGCGAGACCTCCGACGCGCATTGAAATTTTCTTGCGCATTATAACTGTAGTCCCTTTGTTCGGCTTTGAACGAATCTTCAAATTATCCGTGAAGCTTTCCATAATAGTAAAGCCCATCCCGGAACGTTCATCACCGCCTGTTGTAAACATCGGGGTCTTTGCCATCTCAATATCAGGAATCCCAAGCCCTTTATCTCTTATTACGATTTCAAGAGAATTGTCCTCGAATATTCTGAGCCGTATGTAAATGGTGCCCACCGTGTCCGGGTATGCGTGGACTATGCAGTTTGTAACAGCTTCGCTTACTGCGGTTTTAATATCGCCTATTTCCTCAAGCGTGGGGTCAAGCTGGGCTGCAAATGCTGATAC
>CAKSEF010000059.1 GCA_934446465.1 uncultured Oscillospiraceae bacterium | reverse complement strand
GAAGCCGTAAAGGCACTTATGGCAAACGGTCTTGTAAACGGCAAGAACGGGTATATTGACCCGAAGGCAAACACAACCCGCGCCGAGGTCGCGGTACTTCTCAAGAGAATACTCGACTTCACGGCAAAGACACAGGCTAAATAAAAAAGGCAGAACCCCCGAAAGCTTCGGGGGTTCTGTTTTTTTATTCACAAGGCATTACAAAGCCTCAAACCCGTACATGGCAAGCGTGAACTTTGTGAGCGCGCGGTCGCGCACTCGGTAAACCGTCCGCGCCTGATATCCGAGATAATTTTCCAATTCATGAATATTTACGGGACTTGACGACATATAAAATTTCTCGAGAACCTTCTTCTCCGTTTCGTCAAGTGCCGACAGCCCGCGGTCAACGAGCTTAATAAGAGCTTCGGCCGTTTTGATGTTCATATTTAACCGCTCTGATTCGACGATTGCGTCGATAAGCCGCGAATCCGTATGTAAGGCATCATTTTCGACGGATACGCGCCCGCGCTTCGCGGCGGACTCTACGGCTCTTATTCTGTCGCGTGAGTTCAAAATTCCTATCTTTAAAAGGTTGTATTTTCTTAAATCGTCAACGGCGCATGATTTCCAATCCATAGCCGTCCTCCTCTCCGTTCCATGTTCTGAATACAAGATTATCGTCGTAATACCCAAGCTTTCCGCTCCGCTTAAGCCGTCTTAAAACGCTCAGACACTCTTTCGGCGGGCGCATTTTCCATACCGACAGGCGCAGGGCGAGCTGTTCCACGCTCTGCTCAAAATCTTCCTTGATGCACATGGAAATAAGCGCAAACGACATATTGCGTGCGGGGTTGTAAAAGTCGAGAGACCATACGGGCGTCGGGGGCTTCGGACGCCTCCCTCGCTTTTTGGGCTTGACCTCCGGCAGAGGAAGCTCAAGAATCTTACAGATTTCTTCTTCGATTTCAATCGGTGATTTTTCCATTTCTATAATTTCTCCCATATCTCATGATACCGAACACAGTATTCGCATCCAACCGTGTTCCCGTCCTTGTCTTCTGCTACGCTGTCTCCCTCCGCAAGTTGGGTTCCGCAAACGGGGCAGAAATATTCGTGAAAAGTTTGCCTATCCGGACTGCCGTACACCGCCGACGACAGCGTCCCCGGATATTTGATAATGATAATACCACCTCCGTTATCATTTATAATGATATTCTACCACTAACAGGTAATTTTTGTCAATAAGTAAAATAGATTTTTTGGCGAAAACTTGCAAAACAACATTTATAATGATATAATGAGCTAAGGAGTGGTGTGGAATGACGGGAGATGTAATCAGGCGAAGACGGCGCGAGTGCGGTATTTCGCAGACCGAGCTTGCGAAAATTATGGGCGTAGGTCAGTCTACGGTGGCAATGTGGGAAAACGGAAAAAACAAGCCGAGCTTTAACTCGCTTGAGATGCTTGCAGGTATACTCGGCACAACGGCGGATGAGCTGATGGGAAACTCCGCGCCGCAGGGGCGCAGAATCCCCGTGCTCGGGCGGGTTCAGGCAGGATGTCCGATAACGGCGGTAGAGGACATTATCGGATATGAGAACATTTCTCCGGAGCTTTCCCGAAACGGGGAGTATTTTGCGCTTGAAATACGCGGGGACAGCATGGAGCCCCGTATGCGCGAGGGCGATACCGTTATTGTCCGGCGTCAGAGCGAGGTCGAAAACGGCGAGATAGCAATCGTCCTCGTCGGCAGCGAGGAGGCGACGTGCAAAAAGTTTTACCGCCTGAGCGACGGCATAAGCCTTGTGTCGATAAACCCGCAGTATGCGCCGATGTTCTATTCCGCGGAGGAGCTTCAGAACAGAAACGTCGAGATTTTGGGGCGCGTGTGCGAGCTTCGTGCAAGGTTTTGAGCATAGAGATATGCTTTTTAAGATATTCACAGGGAACTTTTTCCGTGTTACAATGATTCCTGTAATATATCAGAGAGGAAGAAAAGATGAAAGAGTTGATTAAACTGTTTCTTGCATTTGCGAAAATCGGGGCGGTAACATTTGGCGGCGGCTATGCCATGCTCCCCGTATTGCAGAGGGATATCGTTGAAAAATACGGCTGGGCGACCGATGAGGAGCTTACGGACTATTTCGCCATAGGTCAGTGTACACCGGGCGTAATCGCCGTGAACACGGCGACGTTCATAGGATATAAACGCAAGGGTATACTCGGCGGAATATTCGCAACGCTCGGCGTTGTTTTCCCGTCCATCGTCATAATTTCAATAATTGCGGCATTTGTGCAGAACTACGCGGAACTCGAGGTTGTAAAATACGCATTTAACGGAGTTCGTGTGTGCGTGTGCGTCCTTATACTCAATGCCGTTATAAAGCTCATGAAAAGCTCACTGCCCGATGTATGGGCATGGGTGCTTTACGGAATCGTGCTTATCCTTTCCGTCATATTCAATGTTTCGGCGGCGTTTCTCGTCATCGGTGCGGGCGTTGCGGGATATGTGATTAAGAGACTCGTAAAGGAGGAACGCGGAGAATGATGCTTTTTCTCAGTCTTTTCATGTCGTTTGCAAAAATCGGACTTCTCGCTGTCGGCGGAGGTCTTGCGACACTCCCCTTCCTCTATGAGCTTGCAAATACTAACGATTGGATTTCAATAGCGGACATATCAAACCTCGTTGCAATTTCAGAATCGACTCCGGGGCCGCTCGGCGTCAATATGGCAACATATGTCGGGTTTATCAAAGCAGGTATCCCCGGCGCGGTAACCGCGACGGTCGGACTGATAACGCCGTCGATTATCGTTATCATAATAATTGCGGGCTTTTTGCAGAGGTTTAAGTCGAGCGTGATAGTAAAGAACGTGTTTTACGGTCTGCGCGCGGCGTCATGCGCGCTTATAACCGCGGCAATGCTCGGCGTTGCGAAGCTCGCGTTCTTCGGCACGGAGATGAAGGCGTTTTTCTGGCAGGGCGCGGTGCTCGCCGTAATATTGTTTTTCGCCTCGCGCAAGCTGAAGTGGCACCCGATTGTTTTTATAGCCGTTTCCGCAGTCATCGGAATAATATTTAAGTTTCAGATATAGCAAAAGGGTTTAAGCCTATTAAGGCTTAAACCCTTTTTACATACGGGTCGGATAAATGCGCCCGTTTTGTTATTTGCAGTTTTCCGTGAATCGCATGAGCATCGCCGCGATTTCCGCACGTGTTGCAAAACCGCTCGGGTCAAGGAGCTTTTCGCTCTTTCCGTTTACGATTTTCATTGCGTGCGCCCAGCGCATCGCGCCGTCGGCGTATGCCGATATGCTTTTAGCATCATCGAATGACGATATGTCGCACGTTGCGGAAACATCGAGCCCCTTGAAGCCTGCGTATCTGTAAAGCATGGCGGCAAGCTGTTCTCGGGTGATGCGTTCGTCGGGGTTTTTGCCGTCGGAAATATTGTTTTCCAATGCCCATGCACGGCCCTTCTCGTACCATGTATTCGCGCCCGATGTGCCGATGCCCGACATTCTTGCAAGGACCGTCCAGACCATTGCGCGCGTTGTCCCCGCATGGGGAGCGAACTCGTTTTCGGAGACGCCGTTCATGAAGTTCTTCTCGGTCATGAACGATACCGCGGAGAAAAACCAATCATTTTCGGAAACATCGGAGTAGACGCGCTGTTCCGTCTTTTCGGGGTCGTCCGTTTCCTTTTCGTCGTTCTTCGTGTCGGGAGAGCCGACCGCACCGCCCGCGCCGGGTGCGGTTGTGTAATCCTTAGTGTAAACAAGCTCTACGCGGTCGCCGTCCGAGAGCTTATAATCGCTGATTCCGACGTTCGGGAGATTTCCGTTTACATAGAAGAGCCACCCGCTGTTCTTGCCCTCGTCAAACTGCGTATGCGTTTCGCCCTTGTAGGTTACGGACTTTATGTATCCTCTTGAAAGACCGTCCGCCTCTGCACCGACGCTTTCAAACACGTTCTTTATGAGATTATAAACGTAGCTTCCCTCATTGAGTGCTGCGGACGCGGTCGGAATCCATTCTTTTTTGTTGTAGGTAACGGTGAGCGAGGCGTTTATTTTCTTTTCGGTTTCGGGAACGTCCGGAGTCTTTACCTCGCCCGTGCCCGTGGCAAACGCCACGTTTCTCCGCGGTATTGAAGATACCGATGCGGGCGCGTAGATATTATATGCCCGTCCGCCGTTTTCCTCAAACGCCTTGAGTGCGACGAGCGCACGGAAGCCCTGCTCCGTTGCACGGTCGGTTGCCGATGCGTCGGAAGAATATGAGCTTACAAAACCTGTTCTGTTGGCGTTTACATAGAGCATGAGCGCGTCCTTAAGGCTTGCGCCGTTTTTGACAAACCGCGCATCATGCTTGGGGTCGATTCCCGCGGCAATGAGCCCCGTTATGACCGAAGCGTCGGTATTTACGTTGCCGTAGCTTCCGTTTTCAAGCTGTGCCTTTGAAAGAGCATCTGTCATGCGCTCGGAAAGCGCCTTTGCGTCCTTGAGAACGCCGTACTTGTCGCGTGAGTCGGACACAAACCGTGCAAGCGCGCCGAGTGCCCATGCCGTTGAGTCGGCATCGTCAAACGTATATTCGCCGTACTTATACTGTAAGAGTCCGTTTCCTCCGAGTGAATCACCGATTATTCCGACAAGCTTCTTCACCTGTGCGGATGTGAGATTTACGCTTCCCCACTCGTCTGCAAAGAGCACCCATATCGCCGTTGTGTAGTAGCTTCCGAAGTCCGATTTGCGGAGATTTGCGGGGTTGTTAATCGGGGTTTTCGAGTTTACGGGATAGAGCTTTGTCGTGTCCGTACCGATTGAGGAAAGTATCACTTCCGCGCGTGCAAGGTCGATTGCAAGAGCGGAGCCGGAGGAAATGTCCGTGATTGCCGTGTTGATATAGTTCTGAAGCGCATCATCGCGGACTTTTGCCGTTTTGCCCGAGAGTCTGCCGTATGCCGCCATATCGAAAACGGCCCACTCGTCGACCACCGACTGCGAGGCGTATATGCCTGCGAGCTTGTCGGCAAGCTCGTCATATGCGCTGTCCTTTGCGGAGAGGAGAACGGTTATCGTCTTTCTTACCCTTGTGCCGTCCTTTTGGAGAACGAGCGTAAGACGTTCGGTTCTTGCGCCTGCGCCGTCATTTTCGGCCGAAAGCGTGAATCCCGCCGACGGAAGAGCAGATATATACTTGCTGTCCGTAACGGTAAATGCGCGGACGCCTTCATCGGGGATTTTTCCGTCCGCAAGGAGAGAAAACCCGTCCCCGATATTTTTGTCATTGCCGATAAAGACGGCGGAGACATACTTTTCGGCCTCGGCCGAGAGGAGAGCCGTTCTGCCCGATACCTCGCCTACCGATGCGGGATAAGGAATATACGTGCCTGCCGTCCACGCACTTCCGAGAGCGGAAAGGACGTCTGCGGAAAGCAGATTGTCGGAAACCGTTACAAATGCGTTTTCTCCGCCGTTTGCAAAGCATGAGAAAACAGCACTCTCGCCGAGGTTTTCCTTAGCATAAATCGGATAAGCCCCGACGGCCGAGGTGATTTTGCCCGTGTTTACACAGGATTTTATGTACGGGGCGCAGTTCTCGCCCTGACGGCTTCCCGCGCTTCCGCATATTCCCGCGGCGAGGTTGGCACCGTGAACGCTTCCGATATTGAGACAGTTTTCAAACTGCGCACAGTTTTTTGAATAACCGAGTATTCCGCCTGCAAGCCCTTCGGAGAATACGTCGCTGTCATCACCGCTTATAAGAATGTCGCCCGCATTTACGCACGAGGAGAATATGACGGCATTGTCCGTCCACTCATAGCCTATATCGTCGCTCTTTCGGTAATATCCGCATATACCGCCGACCGAGGACTTGCGCGAAGCGGATACGGAGCAGTAGTTTACGCAGTTTTCAATGCGTGAATTTCCCGTAACGGCGCCGGCAATTCCGCCGACATACGCGCTCTGCTCGGGAGAGAACACCTCACCCGAAACGCGGAGGTTTTTAATTTCGCCGTCTGTCAGGCAGCCGAAGAGTCCGACGTACATACTCTCCGTGTCGGCAACGCTCAGAGCCTTGATTTCATGCCCGTCGCCGTCAAACACGCCGCGGAAGGCATATACGGAGTTCTTTCCGATAGGCTCAAAGCTCAGGAAATTGAGGTCAATGTCGCCTTTCAGCTTAAAATGCGCCGTGCGGTACGGGCTGTTTATACTGGAATTTAAGACGGTTGCAAATCCCAGAAGCTCACGTGCCGTGCCGATGAGGTACGGACTCTCCGCGGTTCCCTCGCCGTCAAGCGAAACAGCCTTGTATGCAAGACGTATTTTTATATTCTTTTCGCCGTTATTATCCGACGAATAGAGTGTAAATTCATCGGAATAATCCTCATAGTATTCGGATTCTGTAACGAAAATGCCGTATTTGCCCTCCGAGGTGAGCCTGTATGTTCCGTCATCCTCAGGAGAAACCGTCTCGTCGTCCTTTTTCACCGTGATGACGCATCCGTCGTCATCTGCGGGAAGAGTAAAGGAGACCGTGCAGGAAAATTCTGCCGAGGGAGGTGCGGGAGGAGTAACGGAAGTTCGCTTCGGCACCGGGAAACCGCCAAATTCGCCGACGCGTATCTCAAAGCCCTCGAGCGGGGTCTTGAGAGCTTCTTCGTCCGATGATACGGGGAGTCCCGTAACCGCCGTGCCGGAAAGGGCGTCGGGGTTCGGGAGCTGTCTTCCGTTTTTTAAGTATAGGCAGTTATCGCCGTATGTAAGATTTCCCGCATATTTTCCGGTGGAGCTCAAGAATGCAAGAGAGAATGCCTTGCTTCCGGAGCTTTTTCCCGCAAAATACGAGTTTTTGACAATAACCTTCGCGGAGGATGTTGTCTGCCCGACAATTCCGCCCGCATACCCTGCCGAGGAATCTGCCGTTACATCGCCGAGAAATGCACAGTTTTCGATATTCACCGTGCCTGCGCCGACGTATGATACCGCGGAGGAGACAAAATCGTTCTTGCTTCCCGAAACGTTTACCGAAACGGCGCAGTTCTTTACAGTGAGCTCTGTCGGAGCGTCACTCATTCCGAATACGTAGCCGACAAGCCCCGATATATAGTCGCCTGTCGGATACTTTGCGGAGGTTGTGCTTGTAACGCTTCCCGTAACGGTGCAGTTTTCAATCAGGTTTACGCCTGTGCGAACCGTTCCGACGAGTGTTCCGAGCGTGTTTGACTGCGCTTCGGTGGAGATATCGGCGTCAGTGAGGGAGAGGTTTACGATACTTCCCTCAAGCTCGCCGATAAGAGCCGTGTAAACGGCGTTTCCGTAGCGTTCGCCTTCGCTTCCCGTCAGGGTAAGGTTTTTGATTTCGTGGCCCTTTCCGTCGAATGTGCCGACGAGCTTTTTTATCGGCTCGGCGGAATATCCCGCCATATCGATATCATTTGCGAGCGCGATTACGCCCGCAAGCTCCTGTCCGCCGAGAGAGAGGAGATCCTCCGGGGTCCTAATCGTTTTTGCCCCTGCGCCGAAAACCGTCATTGAAACGGAGGAGAGAAAAACGCAGAGCGCGAGAAGGAGCGAGAGTGCCTTTCTTGTTGTTTTCATATTAAGTCCTTTCTGCCGCAAAAAAACACTGCGGCAATTTGATGTAAATTGCCACAGCTGACTTTTCCTGTGAGCACCGCAAACAACCGCATATAAATATGCGGAAAAACAAGCCATGCCGAAAAAACGGCACGGCATCAATGCAGGTCTTCCGACTTGCACCCTACGCGAATCGGCTTCGCCTGCCGAAGTCTAAGCCTTCTCAATTTCTCAATGACCGGCTTTCGCCGAAAGACAACGGCACTCGGGAGCATACGGCGGCAGTACCGTCCGTGATTCTTACACGGTTCCCTTTTCACCGAATATGCCCGTACGGCATAAACGACACATTGTGCGGTAATATTCAGTTATGAAAGTATAATACCATTGTTTGGGGTGCATGTCAAATTCATATGCACTCATTTTCGGCATGGAAATATGCAAAAATGGCATTGAAAAACCGAGATTGCAATGGTATAATGATACACAGGAAAATGTGCGGAACGTGTCCGCATACATAGAGCAAGAAAGGATGTTACTTAAATGGATTACAAAAAGCAGGCACTTATTTCCCATGCCGAGTGGCAGGGAAAAATCGACATCGGGCTTCGCTGCCCCGTCAAGACGAAGGACGACCTCTCAATCGCATATACACCCGGCGTTGCCGAGCCGTGCCTTGAGATAAGCAAGGACGTTGACTTGAGCTACAAGTACACACGCCGCGGAAACCTCGTTGCCGTTGTTACTGACGGTACGGCAGTTTTGGGTCTCGGCGATATCGGCCCTGAGGCGGGTATGCCGGTTATGGAAGGAAAATGCGTTCTCTTCAAGGCTTTCGGCGATGTTGACGCATTCCCGCTCTGCATCCGTTCCAAGGACGTTGACGAAATCGTAAGAACGGTTCAGCTTCTCGCGGGAAGCTTCGGCGGAATCAACCTCGAGGATATTTCCGCTCCCCGCTGCTTCGAGATAGAGCGCCGTCTTAAGGAAGTCTGCGATATTCCGATATTCCACGACGACCAGCACGGCACGGCAGTAGTTTCCGCCGCCGCAATGATAGGCGCATGCCGTTTCACAAAGAGAAATATTTCCGACCTTAAGGCAGTCGTTTCGGGCGCAGGCGCTGCGGCTATCGCCGTAACACGTCTCCTCATGGCTCTCGGTCTCCGCGAGGTTATCCTCTGCGACAGAAAGGGCGCAATCTATGAAGGACGCGAAGGCCTCAACCCCGAGAAGGAAGCTATGGCAAAGATTACGAACAGAAATATGCTCAAGGGCTCTCTTGCGGACGCTCTTGTCGGCGCGGACGTTGTTTTCGGTCTCTCCGGCCCCGGAATCATCACTCAGGATATGGTTCGCTCAATGAACAAGGACCCGATGGTCTTCGTTATGAGCAACCCGACTCCCGAAATTTTCCCCGACGAGGCACTTGCGGCAGGCGCCGCGGTTGTCGGTACGGGACGTTCGGACTTCCCGAACCAGATAAACAACCTCCTCGCATTCCCGGGAATCTTCCGCGGTGCGCTTGATGTCCGCGCGTCTGACATCAATGACGAGATGAAGGTTGCGGCAGCTTATGCTATTGCAAACCTCATTAAGGAGGAAGACCTCCGCGCAGACCGCATCATCATCGAGCCGACCGACCCGTCTGTTGCTCCCGCTGTTGCAAAGGCAGTTGCGGAAGCCGCAAGAAAGAGCGGAGTCGCACGCATCTAACAGAAATTACGGTAAACAGCGAAGCTTTGGCTTCGCTGTTTATTTGCCTATTGATATCAGATAAA
>CAKSEF010000058.1 GCA_934446465.1 uncultured Oscillospiraceae bacterium | reverse complement strand
CAGATTATCATCTGCTCACCTGCCGATTCGACAGCCATTGCGGTTGCGGTTACAGGGGTTTCGACATACTCCGAGATTCTTTCAAAAAACTGACCCTTGAGGGCAATTCTTTTCTCGGGAGTGATGCTGATTTCCGACCATCCGACTAAAAAATTACTCATATTCGTTGCCTCCTAAAGTTTTTTATATTGATTACTAATATAAAAAGCACATTGAAAATACAGACAGCCGAATATGAGTATTTGCGTTTTTGGCGAATGGGTTATAACGGACGTTTATTTGTCATCTGAGGTATCAAGCATCGCCTTTAGGAACTCATTATATATTCGTTCGGCATGTCGATAAAAATTGGCAGTGAGGCTCTTTGCACTCTCGGCAGATGACGCAGTCATAGAAAACGAGAAAAGCTCCCCGTTTTCATCTTTGAGTTTGCCGGCGGCGGTGTGTCTGTTTCCGTCGCTGAATGTGCTGACCTCAACAAAATCGTGTCTTTTAATATCCTCTATTACCTTATCTGCCGCCTTTTCCGCCTTACGCAGGACAGAGTGAGGGACAGAGCTTCGGCAGGCGTTCAAATCGCGGACGCCCTTTGCGGTTATTGAATAGCGCGAGCTTCCCGTGTCATCGCACACGGAAACATGGCCTGAATCGACCATCTGCGCAAGATACTGCGAAAAATCAAAGTAGTCTATTGCATCGTCAACAAATGCCATAAGCAAAAGCTCGTCAAAAGTAACGGGAATTTTTGCGTAGTTTAAAACATAGAGCGTGAGAGTTTTAATTTCAAGCTCAGAGCGTACAAAACCAAGTCTTTCTTCCATTGTTAAATCACCTCGCAAAAATATTTTACCATAAAAACGATTTTTTTCAATGGCGAAAAATTATTTGCTGGACTTAACGCATAATATGTTGTAAAATACTTTGTGAGATTTTTAATTCCATGGAAGGAGCGGTAATCATTGAAAAAGAAAATCATCATCATATCTGCTGCCGCGGTAATTCTCATTGCGGGAATAATATGCGCCGTTTCGGTTATCGGCAATTTGCCGGCAACGGGAAGCGTTTCCGAGCGCGAAAGCGCGGCGGAGAGCTTGGTCGGAAGCGGGAAAACCAAAAAGGCCGAGAATACATATAAGAGCATATTGAGCGAGGACAGCGCGAACAAGAACGCCGCGCTCGGACTTGCGGGAATATACTCGTCAAAGAAAGAGTATGACAAAGCGGCAGATACGCTGAAAAATGCAATCAGTGCGTCAAAAGAAAATGACATGGGACTGTATACACGGCTTATGCAGATATACCGTGAAAGCGGAAACGCGGCTGACGCGCTTGCGTATATAGAAAACATCCATGACGCGGAACTGAGAAATGAACTTCTTGAGTCTGCATATGACAGACGCTCGGAGCTTAATGTCGGGGCGGGAAACACAATGGGAAACCTCACGTCCGGAGGCGCATTTGCTTTTGACAAAGACTCTGTGTATATCTGCGACGCATCAAGCGGAAACGCGCTGTGCAAAATTTACGGTGGGCGCAAGACACAGCTCTGCGGAGGCGATATACAAAGTATAAATATATCGGGAGAGTACATATATTTTGTAGATAAGTCAAGCGGCTACGCAATATTTAAAATAAAGAAGGACGGAAGCGGAAAGGAAAAGGTTAAAAACGTCATGGCTACAAACCTGATTGTCCTCGGCAGCCGTGCATACTTCATGAATTGGAACGATGAGTGCCGTCCGTACAGCATAAAGCTTGACGGGTCGGATATGAAGAAGCTCTCCGATAAATCGAGCAGTATTTTATATTCATACGGAACATCGCTCTTTATAAGTGATAAAAACAGCGAAAATGAAGTGTACGAAATGTCGCTCGGCGGCGGAAATGAGAAGATGCTCACAAACAATCCCGCATACTTTGTCATAGGCAGCGGAGATTCGGTATTTTTCCGCGACGGAAACGAGCAGTTGAATATTCAAAGGATAAATGCAGACGGGTTGACGGACAAAGCCCTGAACAACTCGCGTTCGGCATATCTTAATTCCGACGGCGGATATATATATTACATTAATATTGATGACGGAGACTGTATCTATAAAGTAAAAACAGACGGCTCGGAGAATGCGAAAATAACGTCTGACGGTGCGAAATCGTTCGGAATTGACGGCGAATATGTATATTACTTCAGTAAAAACGACGGAAATAAAGTATATAAGATAAGAAAGGACGGCTCATCGCGTGAGCTCGTAGGGTGATGAATATGATAAAAAAACGTGAGGACAGAAGAACGGAAGTACGCGAAAATCTGAAGGGCGGCAACGGCGCACTCGCATTTTCGCACGTATTTGAAAGCGAGGAGCTTTCGGGAAAGGCGAAAATGTTTGCCGAGGTTACGCTTATGCCGGGAGAATCAATCGGCGTTCACCAGCACAATGAAGAGGGCGAAATGTATATCGTCCAGAGCGGGAAGGGAACGGTTACCGATAACGATTGTGCCTGCGAGCTTTATCCGGGCGATGCAATATGGACAACAAACGGCGATACCCATTCAATATCAAACAAAACGACCGAACCGCTTGTTATATATGCAATTATTCTTCCGTAGCAACAACATATATTGATAACTTTTATAAGTGGATTATAACACTGAATGCAGAGCTTTGTCGATAAAATTGCCAGCGAATATTCTTCGGATTTTAATAAGCGCTGTAAAATAAAAAACACGGTCGGTGCAATTATTTGCACCGACCGTGTCCCTATATTACTTTATTTGCCGATGTAGTCAACATGGAGAAGCTCGTGTGTGCGTCCCTTGAGGATTCCGTCATACAGCTCCTTCATGAGCGGGTTGTCATTGCTTCGCTTGATGTTGCAGAGCCTATCTGCGGAATAGAGTCCGTTTCCGCGCTCGCACTTATCCTCGAAGTGGGCGAACGGCTGACCCGCACCGCTTACGCATCCGCCCGGGCACGCCATGACCTCAACGAAGTCATAATGCTCGCCCGCCTTTATGCGGTCAATGAGATCGCTTGCATTACGCAAACCGCTGCAAACGGCTATTTTGAGCTCCCTCTCTCCGAGAGTGATTGTCGCTTCCTTGACGCCTTCCATGCCGCGTATTCCATGGTATGCTATTGCCGTGAGAGCCGCGCGTGAACGGTCCTCTACGAGACGTCTGAGAACAGCTTCGGTAACACCGCCCGTAACGCCGAATATGACGCCGGCACCGCTTATCGTTCCGAAGGGCTGGTCGACAGCTTCGGGCTCCAGCTCGGAGAATATGATTCCCGATTCCTTAATCATGGAAATAAGCTCCTGAGTCGTGATAACGAAATCCACATTAGGCTCGCTGCCGTGCTTAAATTCGCTGCGGGAAGCTTCAAATTTCTTGGCGGTACACGGCATTATTGCAACGTGTACGTTCTTCTTTGACGACTTTCGCATACTCTCCTTTATCACTGCCGCAAACATCTGCATGGGCGAACGGCAGGTTGAGACGTAAGGAAGAAGCTCGGGATATTTTTTCTCGCAGAAATTGACCCATGCGGGGCAGCAGGACGTAAATAACGGCATACCGCTTCCGTCGTCATTTTCAAGCTTTTTCCTGACAAACTCGGCGCTCTCTTCGATTACCGTAAGGTCGGCGCCCGTAGAAGTGTCGTATATTTCGTCAAATCCCATTTTGCGGAGAGCCGCAACTATGAGACCCATTGAGTTTGCATCATTCGGTAATCCGAATTCCTTGCCGAGTCCGACTCTGACGGCAGGAGCAATCTGCACCGTAACGTGCGTTGAATCGTCGTCAAGAGCTCTGAGAACGCTTTCGGAATTGTCGCGGACTACTATTGCACCGGTCGGGCAGGCGGCGGCGCACTGACCGCAGCCTACGCATTCGCTTTCTGCAATGGGTTTTCCGAATGCCGTGCTTATCTGCATTTTTGAACCGCGGTGTGCAAAGTCGATTGCGCCGACATTTTGAATTTCGTTGCAGACGCGTACACAGTCTCCGCAGAGGATACATTTGTGAACATCCCTTGTGATGCAGAGGGAAGAATTGTCTATCTTCGGGTCGGGTGAGGTGTTCGGGAAACGGACCCCACGTATATTAAAGCGCATCGCAAGGTCCTGGAGCTTGCACTTGTGATTGTTGCTGCACGTTGTGCAGTCTCTGCAATGGTTTGCGAGAAGAAGCTCAAGAATGTTCTTGCGGTACTTGCGGAGACGCTCTGTGTTGGTCTTAATTGACATTCCGGATCTCGGCGGAGTCGAACACGCGGCCTCAACCTTTCCTTTGCCCGTTTCTACCATGCACATACGGCACGCGCCGTATATTGAAAGCTCGGAATGGTAACAGAATGTGGGCATCTTGATTCCTGCCTTGCGGATTACTTCAAGAAGGTTCTTTTCGCCGTTAAGCTCAACGGTTATTCCGTCAATAGTCATTGTCGATTTCTTGTTCATATTCGATTAAGCCTCCTTGATAGCACCGAACGGACATGCTGAAACGCACGAACCGCATTTGATACATTTTTTCTGGTCTATAACAAACGGTTCTTTTATTTTACCGCTGATTGCCGAAACGGGGCAGGTGCGCGAGCACTTGGAGCAGCCCTTGCACTTTTCGGGGTCAATCTCAATTTTCTTAAGCTTTGAGCAGGCTCCGGCCGGACAGCGCTTTTCGTAAATATGAGCCTCATACTCCTCGCGGAAGTTTTTAATTGTGCTTAAAACGGGCGACGGTGCCGTCTTTCCGAGACCGCAGAGCGCGGTGGAGGAAATGGTATCGGCAAGCTCCAGGAGAAGCTCGATGTCGCCGTCCTCGCCCTTTCCTTCAACTATGCGTTCGAGGATTGCAAGCATACGCTTCGTGCCTTCACGGCAGGGAACGCACTTTCCGCACGATTCATTCTGCGTAAAGTTCATGAAGAAGCGCGCAACCTCTACCATGCACGTCTTGTCGTCCATAACAACAAGACCGCCCGAGCCTATCATTGCGCCGACTTTTCCGAGAGAGTCAAAGTCGAGGGGAATGTCAAGGTCTTTTTCCGTAAGACATCCGCCGGAAGGACCGCCTATCTGAACGGCCTTGAACTTTGCGTCTCCGCGCATACCGCCGCCGATGTCAAATATAACCTCGCGGAGCGTGGTTCCCATCGGCACCTCAATGAGTCCGGTGTTTGCAATGTTTCCTGTAAGAGCGAATGCCTTTGTTCCGGGGCTGTTCTCCGGACCTATCGTCTTATACCACTTGGCGCCCTTTGTAATTATAAGGGGTACGTTTGCGTATGTCTCTACATTGTTAAGCGATGTCGGCATATCAAAGAGCCCGTGCTCAACCGTTCTCGGGGGCTTAACGCGGGGCATACCGCGCTTTCCTTCGATTGAAGCTGTCAGTGCGCTTCCTTCGCCGCAGACGAATGCGCCTGCACCGCGGTTTATATGAATGTGGAAGGAGAAGTCGGTTCCGAGAATGTTATCTCCGAGAAGTCCGTACTCTGTCGCCTGCTTAATCGCGTTGGCGAGACGCTCAACCGCAATCGGATACTCTGCGCGGACGTAGATATAGCCCTCTGATGCACCGCAGGCGATGCCGGCGATAATCATACCCTCTATCATGCGGTGCGGGTCGCCTTCCATTATGCTTCTGTCCATGAACGCGCCGGGGTCGCCCTCGTCGCCGTTACATACGACATACTTGTGCGGCGATTTCTGCTTTTTAACAGCCGCCCACTTGCGTGCCATCGGGAATCCGCCGCCGCCTCTTCCGCGGAGGTTGGATTCTGCAATTTCATTTATAATATCATCGGAAGTCATGTCAAAGAGCGCACGTTCAAGTCCGCGGTAGCCGACCATGCCTATGTACTCCTTGATAGATGTTGCGTCTATATGACCGCAGTGCTCAAGAACAACGCGCGTCTGCTTTTCGTAGAACGGAATTTCATCGTTGCGCTTATATAAAATGCCGTCCTTTGAATATGCAAGACGCTCTATATGCTCGCCTGCGATGATTGTTTTATCGATAATTTCTTCGCAGTCGTCAAGCGACACTTTCGTGTAGAGCCAGCCCTGAGGCTCGATTCGAACGAGCGGGCCTTTTTCGCAGAAGCCGTGGCAGCCGCTCTTCTTTATTCCGCAGGTTTCCCTGTCTGCATCCTCGGAAAGCTCGACCGAGCAGGGAATATTCCTTTTGCGGAGAAGCTCGGACAAACGGTTGTATATCTCAAGCGAACCGCTTGAAATACAGCCTGTTCCCGCACACACAAGGATGCGCTTTGTTTCGAGAGATATAGCCCTTGAATATTCTTCACGGAGCTTTATAAGAGAATCTCTTGTGAGTTTCATAAGCTAATTTTCCTCCTTGAGTGTTTTAATAAGCTCAGACACCTTATCGGCAGTCATTGCAGGGTGAACCTTCTCGTTGACCATGATAACGGGGGCAAGTCCGCACGCGCCGAGACACGATACCGTTTCAACCGTGAACATAAGGTCGTCGGTTGTGGCTTTTTCGGAGGAAAGCCCGAGCTCTTTTCTCAGACGCTCCAAAATAGGTGTGGATTTTCTTACGTGGCACGCCGTACCGTCGCAGACCTTTATGACATACTTTCCCTTTGCCTCGAGGGAAAAGTTTTCATAAAAGGTGGCAACGCCGTAGAGACTTGCTTCGCTGACATTGAGCTTCTTTGAGAGGTAAGGAAACACCTCGCGCGGAAGATACCTGTAATGCTCCTGTACTCTTTGCAGGATTGCTATTACGGAACTCTGCATACAGCCGATTTCGTCTACGATTTCATCGACAACGGTGTAGTCAAAATTCTCATTCATATAATGACCCTCCATAATGTGCCTGTTCGGCATATTTTTTACACACATATGTTGTCCAATTATAACATAATCCGACAAAAAAATAAATGTGTATTTTTATATACGGTTATACAAAAAAAGACATGACAAACGGCGCGGTCTATGATTCCCGCGCCGTTTGTCATGTCAGTTTCCGTAAATTTCGGATGCCAGTTGCTTATATCTCAATATGGAAAGGTTTTGGCTTTGCCATGAGATACCTTCAGTAATACGACTGCCCTCCAAGAAGTAATTTTTTGCATTTTCACCGACCTCACCATCCTCTCCGACAAGCCGGAAAATTTCATCGGACGCGTCAAACGAGAGACTGAAGACATAGTTTAAATCGGAACGCTTGCCCGCAAAATATGCGTCTATCTGACCTTTTGCCGTGAGTGCGGGAATGTTTATGAGATTTACCGTGAGCCAGAATATGAGAGCGAGCGTGAGATACGAGCGGAGAATGCAGAATTTCGGGCGCATCAAAAACAGAACGGTAATAATAAGCCCCGCGAGCTCAAATATGAGACAAATGAATACGAACAGCCGAAGCTCGGTGAGTCCGTGCAAGCGATAATAGAGGAGCATCCTCTGAAATGAACAAAGAATCAAAAATGCAGTCATTGCACAGAGAACATATCGCGTAACCGATGCGGTTTTTCCCGCGGACATTTTGTTCCCCGCCAGCACAACCGCAATATTTACCGCGCCCACCGCGAGAAGCTCGAAGAATCCGCGGCGCGCATACTCGGCATAAGTTATCCCTGCGGGAAGCTTTGCCCCGAAAAAGAGATATTTAATCTGAAGTATTGAAAAGACAGCATATATTGCAAGCAGAATGAATGTCAGTACCGTGGGAATCTGCGAGGAAGGAGAGCCTTTCCTTTCAGATTTTTGCTTTTCTTGCGGAACGGCGGCTGCAAAAAATGCTCCGAAAATATATATGGAAACAAGCACTGAAATCCATATCCGCCCAACCGTGAAAAAGCTGATTCCGATTGTGAATTTGTGCAGATACGAGTCTATTCCGCGGAAGAAAACAGGGTCTGCGGAGGAGAGCAGTATAAGAACTACCGCAACACAAGGGATTATTATTACAGCGGCAAGCAGAATTTTCAAAAAAATAAGCTTCTTTGAAGGGGTCTCCTCCCGCGCTATAAAAGAAAACGGCGCAGATATGAATTTAAACGGTGCAACAAGCGCACAGAGCAGGGAAAGAAGCGAAACATCACCGCTTGCAAGAACGATATTTGAGGACAGAAGCAGGACTATCGCAATATAATTGAAAAGTGTAAATACATTACCGACTCGGAAAAATGAAACTGCGCAGAGCACGAACGCCGAGCCGCAGGTTATGATTGCATATTTCTTATTCCTGCACAAAATAAGGGAATATATAAGCTCAATCATTCCGAAAACCGCAAGCCCGAGCCCCGAAAAAGAATCTGAAACACAAATATAAAACACTGTGAATGTGATTGCTATGTGGGTTAAAAACAATATCATTTTATCTCTTGAGATTTCCATAATATCACTCCCTGTACTCAAGTATGTCGGACGGCTGACACCGCAGTACGCGGCAAAGCTCCTCAAGCGTGGAAAAACGAATGGCACGCGCCTTATTATTTTTCAATATGGAAAGATTAGCCTGGGTTATGCCGACTTTTTCGGCAAGCTCAGAGAGTCCGATTTTCCGCTTTGCCATAATAACGTCAAGGTTTATAACAATTGCCACGTCATATCAACCCCTATATCGTAAGATTGTTTTCTTCTTTGAGATTTATTGCCCGCTTGAAAACGTCTTTGAGCGTAAGGCAGAAGAGCGAAGCGATTGAAAATGTTACGCAGACGGCAAGCGTTGTAAAAGTGAAAAAGAAGAAAGCTTTGAAAAAATATATCACCGCAATAAACAGGCACGTCAGAGCCATGCGCCTGAGACAGACTATGTTCTCGCGCACAAACGGGTCTCCTCCGAGCAGAGTTTTGTACATCAGCTTGAGATTATAAAGAATGTAAACCGACATAAGTCCCGAAACAAACAAGATTACGGCGAGAAAAACTGAAGCGTTTGCCGCCGCTCCGAAGACGTTCTTTTCACCGTAGCCGCCGAGCGCCGTGATGAGCCTCGCTATGTAAAAGCTTCCGAATGAGCAAAGTACTCCGACTGCAATTAAAATATTGAGTATGTTCTTCGTCATTCGATGAATGAATGTGTTCTCCTTCATCCTCAATGCCTCCTAAAACTTTGTGGCATTATTATATATCACAATATTATGTTTGTCAATAAGTTTTTATCGAAAAACGATAAATAATTATCGAAACACACTTCTTGCATGAATACATGACGTGTGTTAAAATAAAACGGGCAGGTGAGGAATGTGAAGATAACGCTTGGAATACTCGCACACGTTGATGCGGGGAAAACCACTCTTTCCGAAAGAATACTCTATGAAACGGGTGCGGTAAGAACATTCGGACGCGTTGACAACGCCGATTCGGTTATGGACCACAGTGCAATCGAGCGCGAGCGGGGGATAACTGTATTTTCCGATGCCGCATCATTTTCGGCGGGGGAACGTGAGTTCACGCTCATAGACACCCCGGGACACAGCGATTTTTCGCCCGAG
>CAKSEF010000057.1 GCA_934446465.1 uncultured Oscillospiraceae bacterium | reverse complement strand
AGAAAGCAGGTGAATACAAGTGAAAATTAAACTGCATGAAATTCCCGTGCGTGAAGTGGTGAACGGATACACCGACAGCGAGGAAAACGGCGTTGTCGGATACGACGGCAGGCTGAACATACGCCCCGCATTTCAGCGTGAATTTATATACAGAGACAAACAGCGGGACGAGGTTATACGCACCGTGCGCAGGAATTTTCCGCTGAACGTGATGTATTGGGTTAAGAGTGATGACGGAAGCTATGAACTGCTCGACGGTCAGCAGAGGACAATCAGCATTTGTCAGTACATAAACGGTGATTTCTCAATCGACCATTTAGCATTTCACAACCTCACCGACGCGGAAAAGGAGCAGATTCTTAATTACCCGCTCATGATTTACATTTGTGAAGGTACGGACAAGGAAAAGCTGGATTGGTTCAAAATTATCAATATAGCCGGGGAACAGCTTACGGCGCAGGAACTGAGAAATGCAATTTATACAGGCGAATGGCTTACCGAGGCAAAAAAGTACTTCAGCAAGACACAGTGCCCCGCATATCAGATTGCAGGAGATTATCTGAGCGGGAGTGCGATTAGGCAGAACTATCTTGAAACCGCCGTCAAGTGGATTGCTTCCCGCGACGGGATTGAAATTGAGGACTATATGTCAAAACATCAGCACGATACGAACTGCAATGAATTGTGGCTGTATTTTCAAACCGTTATAAACTGGGTAAAGGCGACGTTTCCGAATTTCAGAAAAAAGCTGATGTGCGGGCTCGAATGGGGCATATATTTCAACAAATACGGAGCGGATGCTCATGACCCCAAGGAATACGAAAAGCGTATCGTTGAGCTTCTCGACGATGAGGACGTTTCAAATCAGAAGGGGATTTATGAATATTTGCTTGACGGGAACGAAAAGCACTTAAATATCCGCACATTCAGTCCAAAGACGGCGCGTACTGCCTATGAACGGCAGAAGGGCGTCTGCCCGAAGTGCGGAAAGCATTTCGAAATCGAAGAAATGCAAGCCGACCATATCACACCGTGGAGCAAGGGAGGAAAAACCGTTCCTGAAAACTGTCAAATGCTTTGTGCGGATTGCAACCGACGAAAGAGCAACATATAGCGGGGAAACAGTTTACGGCACAAAAACCGAGAAATTTATTCTTCAGCGCATGCACAAAAAGCCCCTTAGCACAAAGGCACACCGCAGGGAAATAAATTCCCTGCGGTGTGCATTGTTTTACAATCAGTCAGACTGAGAAAATATTTTATTTTCGAGGAGACGCGCCTCAATGATGCAGGGGATAATTGAACGGCTGAATTTTTGAGGTATACGGCAAAAAGAGGAACGAAAGGGGGAACGAAAGGGGGAACGCATAAACCGATAAAAGGAAATCAAAAAGGGCTGTGCAATATTTTACACAGCCCTTTGTCTTTCGGGGAATTTATTTTATAATTCTGACGCGGACAACATTTTCGAGCGCGGAAAGCTTGGAGGAGAGCGCGTCGGAACAGGATCCGTCAATATCAAGCACCGTGTATGCAAATGCGCCCTTTGAAGCATTCTGCATATTTGCGATATTCAGATTATTTTCGGAAATTACGCTTGCTATTGCGCTTACCATGTTCGGAACATTCTTATGGAGCACCGTTACACGGCAGGCACTGCTTCTCGGCATATTTATTGAGGGGAAGTTTACCGAGTTTTTAATGTTTCCGTTTAAGATATAATTTTTAAGCTCGCCGACCGCCATTACGGCGCAATTTTCTTCACTTTCGGGAGTAGACGCGCCGAGGTGCGGAAGCGCGACGACATTTTCGACGCCGAGGACGGTATCATCGGGAAAGTCCACAACATACTTTGCGACTTTTCCGCTTTCGAGAGCCTTTACCATATCGTCGGAGTTTACAAGCGTTCCGCGTGCGAAGTTCAGAATTCTCACGCCGTCCTTCATGAGGGCGAAAGTGTCGGAATTGAGCATCCCCGTTGTTTCCTTGTTTGCGGGGACGTGGATTGTGATATAGTCGCTGTTTTCATATATCTCGTTTATATCTGCGCAATGACGGACATTGTGGTTTACGCTCCAAGCCGCGTTCACGGAGAGATACGGGTCATACCCGAGAACGGTCATTCCGAGCTTTTCGGCCGCATTTGCGACAAGAACGCCGATTGCGCCGAGTCCGATAACTCCGAGCGTCTTGCCCATAACTTCGGGCCCGACAAACCGCGATTTTCCCTTTTCGACGAGCTTTCCGACTTCGTCGCCCTTGCCTTTGAGTGATTTTGCCCACTCAATACCCTCGGAGACCTTTCTCGAAGAAAGGAAGAGCCCTGCAAGCACAAGCTCCATAACCGCATTTGCGTTTGCACCCGGGGTGTTGAAAACAACAATTCCCTCTTCTGCACAGCGGTCAACAGGGATATTGTTTACGCCCGCGCCCGCACGCGCAATACAGAGAAGCTCGGGATTGAACTCGGCTGAGTTTAAGTCCGCCGAACGGACGAGTATGGCATCGGGATTTTCGGCACTGTCGGAGCAGGTAAAAACATCGGACGGCAGGCGGGAAAGCCCGTTTGCCGAAATTTTATTCATTAGCTTAATATTATACATTGCTCAAATAACTCCTTTTATTTGTTTTCGGATTCAAACCTGTGCATGAACGCGACAAGCTTTTCGACGCCTTCAACAGGCATTGCATTGTAAATGGAAGCGCGCATTCCGCCGACGGAGCGGTGGCCCTTTATCGAGATAAGACCTTCCGCCGAAGCTTCCTTGACGAACTTTGCGTCGAGCTCCTCATTGCCCGTTCTGAACGTTACGTTCATGAGCGAGCGCGAGCCTTTTTCCGCGTGGGGGATAAAGAGCTTGCTTTCATCGAGGCAGTCGTACAGCATTTTCGCCTTTGCTCGGTTAATCTTCTCAAGCTCGGCGATACCGCCGATTGACTCTATCCATTCAAGAACAAGACCGCAGACGTAAATCGGGTATGTGCACGGCGTGTTGTACATGGACTCCTTTTCCGCCATGACCTTATAGTCCATAACAGTGGGGCAGAAATCCTTTGCGTTTCCGATTAAGTCGTCGCGGACAATGACAACCGTAAGTCCTGCGGGAGCCATGTTCTTCTGCGCGCCGGCATAGATGAGCGCGTATTTTGAAACATCGATAACCTCGGAGAGAATGCAGGAGGACATATCGGCGACGAACGGTACGCCGTTTGTGTCGAGCACATAGTTCCAATGCGTGCCGAATATTGTGTTGTTGGCGCAGATGTGAACATAATCCGCATCGGGGGAGAGCTTAAGCTCGCTCTGCGAGGGGATACGGCGGTAGTTTTCCTCTTTCATGTCGGCAACTACGTTTACTTCGCCGTACTTCTTGGCTTCTTTTGCCGCCTTGCCGGAGAACTGACCGGTTACTATATAATCGGCCTTTCCCGTCTTCATAAGGTTTATCGGGACTGAAGCAAATTGGAGCGACGCCCCGCCCTGGAGAAAGAGAATCTTATAATTTGACGGTACGTTTAAAAGCTTGCGCAGCCTTGCCTCCGCCGCCTTGATTATTTCGTCGTAGACCTTGCTCCTATGGCTCATCTCCATGACGGACATGCCCGAGCCGTTGTAGTTGAGCATTTCGTCCCTTGCACGGCAGAGAACCGATTCGGGGAGCATGGACGGACCCGCCGAAAAATTGTATACCCTGTTTTCAAACATGATGGAAACCTCCATAAAGTTTTTTATGACTTAACAAATAATTACCTTATATTATATAACGGCGTGAAAACAATGTCAAACATACATTTGACAAAAAAATAACGATTTTCACGCCGAATAAGTGCATATTGACTATTTTTTAACGGAGCCCGTCGGGGTTTCGCCGTATTTTTTAAGATATGCGCGGTAAAACGACGAATAGTCGTTAAAACCGCAGGCGGAGGCGACCTCGTATGCACGCATACCCTCCTCCAGATATCCGCGCGCGAGCATGAGACGCTTTATGATGATATATTCCCATACGCTTGAGCCGGTGAAGCGCCTAAAGGTTCGGTTCAGCTGACTCCTGCTTATGAAAAATTTATTGCAAATAAAATCAACGGAGAGCTCGTTTTCGAGATTGTGCGTTATGTATTCGACAATTTCGCGCATTACCTCGGAGTTTCGGAGCGGTTCTGCGAGATGCCCTTTTTCAAAGAGCGTGCAGAGCTCGGAAAGGAGCGGGAAGAGATGCGCCATGCAGTTTATATATTTTCCGTAGTCGTCCTCGCATTTGCAGTTAAAAATCTTCTCAAGGTGGTGGTAGATATCCGTAGGCGCGACGCTCTCGCGCATGTACACGTTATTCTCGCCGAGCGGACGCGCGAAAAACGGGGTGAGCAGACGGCGCTCGGGGTCTATCGAGTCCACTATTTCGGGAGAGAAGTGTATTGAAAGCCTGTCATACGGTTCGGAATTGACCGCATCGGGCATATGCGTTTCGCCCGAGCGCATGAGAAATATCTTCCCGGGCTCGAGCTTATGGCGCGAACCCTCGGTGATGTAGTATCCGTTACCGCGGTAAACGCAGAATATCTCGAATTTTTCGTGTGCGTGCATAGGATGAAGCTTGTGCGGGGGGGATTCGCAGCTCCGCCCGTATGAGAGGGTCTTGCTTGCGAGAGAGCTGTATATTTTCGGAGTATTGCTCATGTGCCTCACCTCGTGTTTAATATATCACAACATGACACGATTTGCAATAAGAAAAAGAGGTTATACACAATTTACTTGAAAATATATTTGGGTTATGATTAACGTAAATCGAATAGGAGGAGTATGCCTATATGTATAAATTCAGACTCTGTGCGTTTGCCGACGAAGCGTCGCCCGAAATTGACGGGCAGATTAAGGCGCTCAAGGAAAACGGAATCGGCTTCATTGAGCTGAGGGGCGTCGGGGAAAAGAACGTAACCGAGCTTACGGCGCAGGAAATGCGCGATTTGCGCCGCCGCTTAAATGCCGAGGGAATCGAGATATGGTCGATAGGCTCGCCTCTCGGAAAAATCGAGCTTGACGAAGATTTTGACGCGCATCTCGAATTGTTCCGCAAAACGGTTGAACTTGCGGAAATCGGCGGTGCGAGAAAAATAAGAATGTTCAGCTTCTATGTATCGGCCGACAAGGCGGATGATTGCAAAAACGAGGTCATAGACAGACTCGGAAAGTTTGCAGATGCCGCCGCGGGAAGCAGCGTTATTCTCTGCCACGAGAATGAAAAGGGAATTTACGGAGACGTGCCGGAGCGCTGTGTTGAAATACACAAGGCGATTCCGTCAATCCGTGCGGTATACGACCCGGCGAACTTCATTCAGTGCGGGGTCGATACGCTCAAGGCGTGGGATATGCTTGAGCCGTATATAAATTATATGCACATGAAAGATGCGGACGCATCCCATACAATAGTTCCGGCAGGAAAGGGAATAGCAAACGTACCCGAGCTTTTAAAGCGTTATGAGAAGCTCGGCGGAGACGTTATCACGCTTGAACCGCACCTGTTTGAATTTGCAAACCTCGCAAGCCTTGAGAAGGACGGAAACACTTCACACATCGGCGGCGTTTTCGCAGACAAGCGCGAGGCATTTGACTGCGGAGTAAATTCTTTGAAAGAGCTTATGAAATAATAATAAAGGAGAGAAACATCATGCAGATAGGAGCACAGCTTTATACGGTGTATAAGCACACGCAGACGCTTGAAGACCTTTCCGCGACGCTTAAAAAGGTCGCAGACATAGGCTACAAGGCGGTTCAGGTATCGGGAACATGCGCGTACGAGCCGGAATGGCTCCGCGACGAGCTTGAGAAGAACGGGCTCAAGTGCGTAATTACACACATCGACCCGGACAGAATAGTAAGCGAGACGGAGAAGGTTGTAGCCGAGCACAGGGTTTTCGGATGCGACAGAATCGGAATCGGCGGTATGCCTGTCGATATGCGCGGAAGCCTTGATGGATACATTGCATTCCGCGAGAAGTTCCTCCCCGCAGCGCTTAAGATGCGCGATCTCGGAGCAAAGCTCATGTATCACAATCACTCGTTTGAATTTAAAAAGCTCGACGGCAAGAACGTAATCGAGCGCATTTTCGAGGACTTCCCCGAGGACAGCATTGACTTCACGCTCGACCTCGGCTGGGCGGCATTTGCAAATGAAGATGTTCTTGCACTCATCGAGAAGCTTAAAGGACGTCTTTCGTGCATCCACCTCAAGGACTATGCCGACAAGCCCGAAGGTGCTGAAATGAAAGAGTCCGCATACCTCCGCCCGATTTATGAGGGTAAGCTCCCGTATGATGATTACATAAAGGCTCTTGCAAAGGCAGGATGCGAATATGCTCTTGTCGAGCAGGACTGGGACTTCGGAGAAGACCCGTTTGACTGCCTCAGAAGAAGTTATGATAACGTAACAAAGCGTTTCCCGGAAATGAAGTAATAAAGGAGAAAGTAAAATGGATAAGGTAAGACTTGGTATTATCGGTGTCGGGAATATGGGCACCACGCACTTTAAGGCAACTACTGTTGACAGGCTCTGCCCGGAGATAGAGCTCACGGCAATCTGCGACATTGACGAGAACAGAATCAAGTGGGCAGAGGATCAGCTGAAAGGCACAGAATTTAAGGTTGAGAGCTTCTCGGATGCCGAGGAGCTTATGAAGTCGGGGCTTGTTGATGCGGTTTACATTGCAACACCGCACTATGACCACCCCGTAATTGCAAAGCTTGCATTCAGCTACGGTCTCCACGTTCTTACGGAAAAGCCCGCAGGCGTTTACACAAAGGCAGTCCGCGAAGCAAACGAAGCGGCAAAGAAGGCGGGTGTTGTATACGGAATCATGTTCCAGCAGAGAACGGTTCCCGCATTCCGCAAGGCAAAAGAGCTTCTTTCGAGCGGTGAGTTCGGTCAGATAAGGGGCGTTTATTGGATAGCGACACACTGGTACCGTTCACAGTTCTACTATGATTCGGGTTCATGGCGCGCAACATGGGCAGGCGAAGGCGGCGGGGTTCTCCTTAACCAGTGCCCGCACAACCTTGACGTGTTCCAGTGGCTCGTAGGACTCCCCGAAGAAATCACGGCATCCTGCAATATTGCACAGTGGCACGACGTTGAGATTGAAGACGACGTTGTCGCAATGATGAAGTTTAAGAACGGCGCACACGGAACATTTATCGCATCAACGGGCATGGCGCCGGGAAGAAACCTTCTCGAAATCATGACCGACGGCGGAAAGATTACGATTGACGACGATAAGCTCACGGTACGCAAGCTTACAATGCTTGAACAGGATTATTCCAAGACAATCAAGTCCGTTTTCGATACGCCGAAGGTTACTACAATCAACTATGAGTTTGATGAGAAAGAGGAACGGGGCGTTTCCTATGTTATGAACAGGTTTGCATCGGCAATCCTCCACGGAACGGAGCTTGTTGCACGCGGAGAAGAAGGTATCAGAAGCCTTACGCTCTCGAATGCGATGTACCTCTCGGAGTGGACACACGCGCCTGTTAAGCTTCCGATTGATGAGGACCTCTTCTACAACGAGCTTCAGAAGAGAGTTAAGACATCAAAGCACAAGGAAGTTACGGCGGTATATGAGGATACATCAAGCTCATATAACGGCATGAGAACGAAGTAATTATGAGATGATTAAATCGGGGGAATGTTCCCCCGATTTTTTATTGCAAATATATTCTTTTTGTGGTAATATTCAGACAGATTGAAAGGGGTGTTCCGTTTGGCGGATTTTATGTATATAACGCGCGGAGAAAGCTCGCCGCAGGGGAAGGTGCGCGTGTATTTCTGCGCGCATCCGGACGACTATGAGAAATATCTCGGCGATGTTTCCGGCGATATACTCGCGTTTGCCGACTGCGTCGTCTGGTACGATAAGAACCCTCGCGGGGAATTTGGCACCGACCTTTCCGAGAATCTCTCGCAGATGCGCCTCTTTGTTGTGCCCGTTACGGAGAAGCTCCTGAGAACATCGAACAGGGCGATGGACTGTGAAATTAAGTTTGCGCTTGAAAACAATATTCCCGTGCTTCCGCTTATGCAGGAGGAGGGACTGATACCGGCATTTACCGAGAAATTCGGCGAACTCCAATTCCTTGACAGGAACATAGAGGACAAAACGGCAATAGCCTATGAGGATAAGCTTGCATCCTTTTTAAATTCCGTAATCGTGGGGGATGAGCTTGCGGAGAAAATAAGGCGCGCCTTCGACGCATACATATTCCTAAGCTATCGCAAGAAGGACAGGAAATATGCGCAGGAGCTTATGCGCCTCATCCACAAAAATGAGTTTTGCCGAGATATTGCGATATGGTACGACGAGTTCCTCGTTCCCGGAGAAAATTTCAACGGGGCGATTTCGGACGCGCTTGAAAAGAGCGGACTTTTCGCGCTCACCGTAACGCCGAATCTCGTAAATGAAAAAAATTATGTGGCGGACAAAGAGTATCCCGAAGCAGTGAAGCGCAAAAAGCAGATAATACCGTTCAGTATGGTTGAAACGGACAAAAAGCTTTTGAAAAAGACGTTTGAGGCGATTCCCAAAAGCGCAAAAACGGAAAAACAGCTCTCGCGTGCGCTTCTGAGCGCCGTGCGCACACTCGCGATACGTGCAAATGACAGCGACCCCGAGCATAATTTTTTCATCGGACTTGCGTATCTGTTGGGAATCGATGTCGAGCGGGATACCGAAAAGGCGGAAAAGCTGATAACTTCCGCGGCGGAAAATAACCTCACCGAGGCTATGGAAAAGCTTGCGGATATGTACAAATACGGAAACGGCGTGAGGCGTAATTTTAGGAAGTCGGCAGAATGGCGTGAACGTATTGCCGAGCAGGCACGCTCTGAGTATGAAAAGAGCGGGAGCGAGAAATGCGGATACATATATTTTCAAAGACTTCACGATCTCGGCACGGCATACCTCGATATGCGCGAGGAGGATAAGGCGCGCAAGATTTACGAACGCGCGGACAGGCTTAACCGTGAGCTTGCGGAGAAAGCTAAGTTTTACAGCCATGAAATTTCAAAGCACAATACTGCCGTTTCCTACATTAACCTCGGAGGTTCGGAGTACCGAAAGAACAATTTCACGGGCGCCGAAGAAAAGTTCCGCGAAGCAGAGAAAATATTCAGAAAGCTTTTAACGGACGCCGAGCGCGAAAGCGTTATATACGGCGATGAAGATATGCTTCAGGCACGGCGCGGCCTTGCCCGGGTGATAAGGTTTATCGGGCGAACGAAAACTGCGCAGAAAAAATTTAACGACGCCGAAAAACTTTGCGCCGAGGCGTTGGAGATTTCCGAAAAAACGGCGGAAAAGGGAAGCGATGCGGAAACACGCAGAGACCTTTCCGCAAGTCTTATTTCGCTCGGTTCGGCAAAAATGACGCTCGGAAAGTTTGCGGCGGCGGAAGAGCTTTTTGACCGTGCCGTAAAAATCGACCGCGAGCTTTTCGAGGAGGAACGCGGAACGGAAGAAAAACGTGCTATTGCGTACAGTTTAAGACGTCTCGCCGATGCGCTTTTGCGCCAAAGGGAGTATGCGCGTGCGGAGAAGCTTTATCTCGAGGCGTTTGCAATATATGAAGGATGCGCCGAGGACGGATTTATATCCGATGTTAAAGCTTCGATGTTTGACATTGCGAAGAAAACAGCGGAAATCGCCGAGGAAACGGAAGGATACCAAACGGCGGGAAGTATCTATGCGCGAACAATCGCAGTTTTTGAAAAAGATGAAGAAACGGATAATAATCTTGACGATCTCGGTGTAGTATACGTGAAGGCCGCAACCGTCGAGTCGGGAAAAAATGACCGTGGACTTCTACTCAAAGCGCGGAAAATCTTCACGGAGCTCCTCGAAAAAAATCCGCGCGATGAGAGGTACACCAAGTATCTTGAGGCGATTGACTACTACATTTCGGAATAATTTGATTAAATTAAACGAATGGTAATCGAAAATTAAGGTATACAAAGAGAAAACGGCAGGGAATATTTCCCTGCCGTATGTGGTCTATCCGTCAATTCTGCCTTCGGCAAAATTGATTTCTTGTTCTATACTTCTAACATACTCGTTGTAATCAACCCACTCTCGCATATGTTCCGATTTGAAGTTTTGCTTGTGATAATTTTTTTGTGGCGGTGCTTTGGTGGGGTGGGAACGAAGGAGAGAAATGTTTTCCGTCGTACGGTTTTTGCTGTCAGCAATCCACCCACTCAATATCCTTTTCGACTTCCCAAAACGTTTTTCCGT
>CAKSEF010000056.1 GCA_934446465.1 uncultured Oscillospiraceae bacterium | reverse complement strand
CTTCGACTCTGATGATGCACGTGCAGATACAGCACTTGCAACAGCTAAGTTCAGCAAGGACGGCTACGACGTAATCGGCATTGATGACGGCGAGTACACGGGCAAGGATATCACGAAGCTTGCTAAGTCCTTCACCCTTACGGCTAACCAGGGTAACGCAGTTATCGAGCTCGATAAGGACGGCGACATTGTAACGGTATTCTCCTTCGCTTCTGACGTAGAAGCTCACTAAGAGAAACCGAACTAAAAAATAACATTTTTCCTGCGGGGGATTTCCCCCGCAGGTTTTTTTATTTAACAGCGCTTCCCTTTGCACAAGAAAGAAGAGAAAAGAGAAACCGCGCTCTGCCGCCTCCCCTTTGCACAAGGAAGCCGGAAAAAAATGCGAAATCGTATTCCTCGGTTTTCCATTCCTGTATATTTCTTCCTCACACAGTTTGAAAAACACACATTTTACACTTCAAAACGCGTGCATTAGAGTCCGATCGATTCAAAATCGCACAATCTGACAACTTAACGCTATTGAAATTACCTCAAATAATGGTATAATGATATTACATAATTGTTAAACCTTTTCAGGGAGGTAATAGAAATGAAAAAAATATTGTCTGTAATCCTCGCTGTATGTATGCTCGTAAGCATTTTGCCGGGCGTATTTGCGGCGCAGGATGATTTGACGCTTGTCAACAGCAATAACTACGAGTACGTATTTACGTACAAATCTCACGTAGGAACCGACTCGTCGGCAAACGGGAGAGCGCTCATAAGCGGAAAATATACGCTTGACAACACCGATTCGAGCGTTTCCGCACCGTGGGGATTCACAAACATAAAGACAGCCCAGGGCTATTCCGCAAATGCGGATTGGATGGTTTGGCAGGGCAGAGTTTCTACTGCAGACGGTGTGAGAAATATCGGAACAGACTCGGACAACGGCGATATTCTCGGCGCAATCGGGTTTGAAATAACAGTTCCTACATCCGGTACATATGTTCCGAAGTTCAAATTCGTTCAGCAGTCCTGCTCGCCGATCATGGACGTCTATCTCATCAAGAAGACGGAAGATTGGCACGGCACACAGATCGGCGGAACTCTGGTCGCGGACGCATTCTATAATGCAACGCTGAATTCGACGGCAAATAACCGCCTCGGCACGGTCGACCTCTACGGAGATTTTGCGTCTGCACAGTCTGCAAATATGAAGACCGTTGAGCTTGGCCGCAGGTACATCGAAGCCGGCAACTATCAGCTCGTATTCCTCATGAGCGGTCAGAACGCAAACTTCACGCCGTCCAGCATTTCCGATACGGACAAGCGCTTCTACTCAAACATCTATTCTTTCGCACTTAATGAGGACGTAAGCGCAAAGCAGAAAACACTTCAGTATAATATGACATGGGATGCGCTCAATACGGACAACGTATGGTCGTGCGGAAACGACCAGGGCGCGCTCGGTATCCGCGGCGGAACACTGATCATAAACGGCTCGCTTCTCACATATGAAGAGAGACCTGTTTACAATGCAAACGGAAACGGAAGCGAAGATAACCTCATTTCCGACCACAAAATGATAAACCTCGACAAGACGGCTCCGTGGCGTCTGCTCACAATAGGCGGATGGACTTCATGGAACCTCGAAAAGAAGACGGATTCATGCCTGTACTTCAACGGCAGGGGCGCGGCAAGCGACAACTACACGAACCGCCCCGCAGTTGCAATCGGCATTACCGTTCCCGTTGCGGGAAAGTACACATTTGCGGTAAACGGCAAGGAGAACTCGACAGGTGCGAACCCCGCAATCCACATCGCAAAGTATGACGAAG
Organism: uncultured Oscillospiraceae bacterium; assembly: GCA_934446465.1. Classification (GTDB taxonomy): domain Bacteria; phylum Bacillota; class Clostridia; order Oscillospirales; family JAAYXM01; genus CAKSEF01. The sequence goes on along the minus strand of CAKSEF010000056.1, from coordinate 8,617 downwards.
CATCGACTCCGCGCTGCGAGGACGGAAGCGTTTTCTATAATTCGTTCAGACAGGGTAAGTGGTCTTCATATGTGAGCGACAGCACGTTTGTAGGAAGATACAACTTTAAGGAAGACGGCTGGAAGGACGTTTCGGAAGTAACATTTGAAACTCCGGGCGAATATGTTGTAATTCTGCGCTACGACCCGACAGCAACCGAGAGCGACGGCGCAAATTACAGAGCAATTTCGCTCCGCGGATTTAAACTTACTCCTGTTATCGACCAGTCCGCGGAAGATAAGGACGCCGAGCGCGATGCGATAATCAACGAGAAGGGCGATCCCGCACAGAGCGAGGATTTGAGAGACGCGGTTTCCGTTGACATCAAGTATACGGATACGGCAGGAAACGAAATCGCAGACGCGGTTTCCGAGTCTAAGAGTGTCGGCGATGTATGCAGCTACACTCCCGCAAAAGTAAGCGGATATACATTCAAGTATTGGGCTCTTGCAAGCCGTGCCGTAACAGACTCCGAGGAGCTTACGTTCAAAGCGGCATCAAACGTCTGCTACAAGGCAGTGTATATAAAGAACAACGACGACACAAAGACAGTCGTAGAGTTCTATAACGCAAACGGCGATATCGTATTGAGCAAGATAGTAAACTTCGGCGATACGGTTGAAGTTCCCGCCCTCCCGAGTCTTGCAGGCTACGGAACGGCAGTCGCATGGCTCCGCAACGGCGTAGGCGACGAGATTACGGGAAGCGTTATCGCACAGTACCGCCGTATGATGTTCGTTGCAAAGTATGCAAGCGAAGAGCCGACCGAAGATATAAACATCTCGGTTGCAAATGGAAATATCGAGGGCAAGACTGCAAAGTATGCCGAAAAGGTAATGTTTACGGCACCGCTCCGTTCCGGCTCCGACGAGTTCAACTACTGGACGAGAAACGGCGTAATCGTAAGCTTTAACCGCACATACAGCTTCTACGCATATGAAGACTGCACACTTGAGGCGGTTTATAAGGAATTTGTTCCCGCAACAAATGAGCTCCGCAAGATAATCATTTCCAACGCAAAGAACGTCGGAGGAGATGTTGCCTACACGGCAGAGTTCATCGGCTTCGGAAGCGAAGTTGTCGAGCGCGGAATCCTCTTCGGAAGCGGAACGCCTACGGTAGACTCCTGCACGGCAAAGGCTGTCATGAAGACGGATGCAACGCAGTTCTCCGCCCACTATGACGCAGGCTTTGCGGCACGCGCATACGCAATCATCTTTGAGGGCGGCGCAAGCAAGGTTATATACAGCGAAGTTAAGTAATCAAAACACCCTGCGGTAACTTCCGCAGGGTGTCTTTTTGCAAAAAAAACGGTGGCGTTGCCACCGTTTTTTGTTTCAGTTCCGTTTGCGCTTGCGCGTGTTTTTGCAGTTTTCGAGCATGGGGTTGTCAATATTCGGGTGGAGCTCGGAAAGCCACTGCCATTTTTTTCGGTATTCCTCGTCGGCGGGAATGGCCTTCGGGCGCGAGGCGCGCCTGTACTCCGTCGGCGTTACGCCGAGATTTTCCGCAAAAACGTGCGCCAGGCGCACCTTATTGTTAAAGCCCGATTCATATGCCACATCATCGGTCGTTATGTCGCTGTAAGTGAGGAGAAAGCACGCGCGCGAGACGCGGAGCGAAAGCAGATAACGCATGGGCGTTAGCCCCGTAACGGCTTTGAAATTCTCGGAAAACATTCGGCGCGACATCATGGCAACACCGCACAAATCGTCAAGCGTCAGCTTTTCTTTTACGTTTGCGTTCATATACCGCACAACCTTTGTTACGGCGTTTGCGCGCTCCTTTGTGCATACAAAGCCAGTATTGTCGGAAACCTCGTTGCAGAGCAGGTTGAAAAACTTGCACAGAAGCTCGGCAAGCTTATCAAACGACATATCGGCGTGCTTGGCAAATTCAGCAATCAGTTCCCTCGAAATATCGTCGGCAAGCTCGCGCGAAGCTCCGGAAAGCTCGCGGAAGTTCGGAATTACGCGCTTGTCAAACCTCGCACGGCGGTTAAAGTATGAGAAAAACTCATGCCCGCGCGAGTTGAGAAAATCGTCGGGAAATGACAGCGAAAGAATATATACATCGTCCTTTGATTCCGAAGTGTCTATCGAATGAGTGGTATAAGGAAGAACGACAATGCACGAACCCGGCTTCTGAAGTATCCTTTTTCCGTCCACTGTCTGCACCATTTCACCGCTGAGAACGTACCATACCTGCGTGTAGTCATGCCAATGCGAGCTGTCAATCTTCCGCGTTTTCAATACGTCCACTATCAGCGGGATATAGTACAGCTTGTCATTCGCCATTCCTCCGTTCGGGCAGGAACGGCCGCTTTCGGAACTGCTTTCGAAGTGTATGTCCGACACTGAAAACACCTCTTCTCATACACAGTCTTCTTGTTGAAATTATAACACTTATGTCGAAATGTGTCAAAATCATATGGGAGTTTTATACAAAAAACGCACAATTTGACAACATAAGACTGTTGACTTATTATTTTAAAGATTTTATAATTTTATTACGGACAAAACACATTTGTAACAGGAGGAAAAGACATGAAGAAAAGAGTGATGTCTCTCATTCTTGCGATTACTATGATAATTGCGCTCATGCCGGCGTCCTTTGCCGAGGACGGCGCGATGTATGAGTACGGTTTCACAAGCAAAGCGCTTTCAAAAAGCGGGTCGCTCAAAATAAATGAGAGCTTTGGATACACGTTTGACGATAACGCACCGAGCATTTCGGCACCGTGGTATCCCGTAGGTGCACGAAGCTACAACAACGGACGCATCGAGGAAGGCAATACATATTGGAACTCGAAGCTTGGAAATGCTTCCTTCAATGCGTTTGACATAGTGTTCAGGCTTCGCGTGGATAAGGACGGGACATACGTTCCCACTCTTAACTATAACACCCTTCCGAGCGGATATAAAATGAAGCTCTGCCTTGTGAAGGCGAACGAAGCAGACCCCGATATGTCCGCTCTCGGAAACTCGGGCAATATTAAAAACTACGTGCTTGCAAACCCCTCAGCCGTTATCGGTGAGGTCGATATGTACGGCGCAAGCGAAGAAGCAAAGAGTGCGTCTTTCGACGCAGTCGAGCTTACGGCGGGCGAATACAATCTCGTTTTTGTGTCAAACGGCACAAACGAGAACATCGTACCGCTCTCGGGCGCGTACATCGAGGGTAAGATAAACTCGCTCGTGCTTGACGGAACGGGCGCGGATTCCCTTGTCGTGGAAAACAGCGCGGGGACGACAAGTCTTGAAGTGGGCGGCACTGCGACTCTCTCGGCTTCCGTTAAGTTTAAGAGCGGAAATATATATGAAGCGCCGGACCTTACGTTCGAGAGCCTTGACGAGGAAATTCTCTCCGTATCGGACGAGGGCGTAGTAACCGCACTTTCCGCAGGAAAGGCATCCGTCCGCATAACGTATGCGGGAACATCGGTGCATAAGGACATTGAATTTACCGTCCGTGCCGGTGCCGTTAAAAATACGTATGATTACGTATTCAGCCTCGAGGCAATCAACGCAACGGACGACGTTAAGGGTCTTGAAAGCCTCGGACTTTCGGACGTAAACCGCGAAGTAAGCACACCGTGGCGTCTGATTGGCGTACGCGGCGTAAATAACTCGCGGGTTCAGAAATCAACGAACGCTCTTTATGTAAACGGATATACGACATCGACATTTGTGTTTAACACGCTCGACTTCTCATTTGAGATAGAAGTGCCCGAGGACGGAACATATACTCCGTCAATGAGCTACACGGCGCTTCCGAGCGGATATATAATCGCTCCCTATATTGCGCGCGTGGACGAGAGCGGAGCATACAACCTTGCTTCAAGCGCGGGAATACGCGATTTCGTAACGGGCGGAGTTTCAAAGAAGCTCGGCGAGATTGATATGTTCGGCGCATCAAAAGAGAATAAGGCAAAGGCGTTTGAACCGGTAACGCTCACGGCAGGCAATTACTATATGGTGTTTGCGCTCATCGGCGTAAATGACGCGCACGTTCCTATGGAGAGCGGTTCGAGAAAATACGCCGAGGCAATAATCAAGTCGTTCTCGCTTGACGCGAAGAATGCAGAGAGCCTCTCTCTCTCCGCATCGGCGACAAAGCTTGCGCCCGATGAAATGGCAGACCTCAAAGCCGAGGTAGTATACGCAAGCGGAAAGAAGCTTGAGCTTCTTTCGGGAATCACATACGAAAGCCTTAATCCCGAAATCGTATCGGTAAATGCCAACGGAACCGTAACGGCGCTCGCAGAGGGCGAGGGAACTGTCCGCGCAACGGTTGACGGAACCTCGGTTTCCGACGAGGTAAGGTTCACGGTCGAAGGCGCAGACGAGGGCAACGCAGGCGTTGTTCTTGAATATAAGATGACCACATCGTCAATGCTCGACCAGACGGCATACGGCAGACCGCGCCTTGATGCAAACGGTGTTCTGCGCGATTTTGCCGATGTTGACAGCTTCGCAAAGATTAACCCGCGGAACAGCTCGCTCTGGGCATTCTCAAAATACACAAACTACAATGCCAACATGGACAGAATGTACATCAACGGTACGGTGAAAGTAGACTCCTACCCGTCCCACCCCATGTTCGGACTTAAGCTCAAGATAACAAACAAAGGTTCATACAACTTCTACCTGAAGCCGCATAATCAGGACTACGGCACGACGGCGGACATCTATCTTGTCCCTGTCGGCGATGCACCTCAGGCAAGCTATGACCTCACACAGTCGGCAGACGCGACATATATCGGCAACTACGACTTCTCCGACCTGAATGCTTCAGCCGGAGCAGAGGCGAAGATTGGCAAGATTAACGTTCCGAAGCGCGGAGACTACTATGTAATATTCGTGTTTGACAGCGACAACGCAACAACATTCTCAAACACATACCACGGCTTCCGCTTCTCGGGCATAACACTCAGAGCGGCAGCAGGCGAGTTTGACGGCGTAAAGCTCGCAATAGACGGCATTGCCGAAGAAGGCGACCCGATGCCGACAGGAACGATTAAGAAAATAAATACCGTACTCATGGACGACGGCGGAACAGAGTTTGACAGTGAAGAAATCGACCCGAACAAGCTCACTGTTGAATGGAGCTCATCGGATGATGATGTTCTGTCCGTTTCCGAGGACGGAATGGCAGAAGCGAAGAAGAACGGCATTGCGAAGATTAAAGCGTCCGTAACGTATGACGGAAAAACGGCAAATGCCGAGTACAGCGCTCTTGTTGCGCCGACGGGCAAGAACCTGTTTGCGGAAAGAAACGGAAACTTCGACTCAGACAATTGGGAGTGGGATTGGACACGCAGGGATACGCTCGACGAGAGTCAGTTCATGAGCGTCGGCATCGGCGTCTGCGAGAAGGACGGCGACGCAAATAACCGCGCACTGGCTGTCCGCTTCAACCCCGCAGTTGCGGCGAAGAGCAACCCCGCCCCGATAATGCTCAACAACAAGGCTGACAGACGTATAGAAATTAAGCCGAACAACGTCTACGAGCTCAAATTCAAGATGAAGCTCAACTATAAGAATGCCCCGACTGCATCGGATATGCAACTCATATTCGATACATACGGATATTCAAACCCGACGGGAGTTACAGGCGCCGACATAACGGGCGACATGGTGCGCTCGTATCAGGTCGAGCTCACTCCGAATTACCGCGAGCTTTACGACGATTGGTATGAGGTAGTGCTCCCGATATGTGCACCGCTCAACACGATAGGCGATACCATGTACGTAACACCGCGTCTCGTATTCAGACCGAACGCCTCCGACCTTGCAAAGGCGGGCTATGAGGGCATCGCCTGGTTCGACGATTTTGAAATGCGCGAAGTAGGCTTCGTGGGAGTTGAGGTCGAAAAGGTTTCGGGAATAACGAACCTTCTCGGACAGAAGCCCCTCGAAATTGCGGCGAGACCTATCTCCTCAACGGGAAGATACATCTCTCTCGATTCCTCGTGCCTGCCCGACTGCGTAACATTTGAAAGCTCCGACCCGTACGTTGTAAAGCCTGCGGACAATGCACTCCGCACGGAAACAATGAAGGGCAGCGGTATATTCTACGGCCTTGCGAAGGCTTCCCTCGGCGGAAAGAACGGCACAACGACAATGACTGCAACGATGGAGCTTAACGGCATAAAGAGGAGCGGTTCGTGCGAGATATCGACGTCCGACCTCCCGATTGACCTCCTCTACGGCGAAGCGTCCTTTGAAAAGGACGAAATCAACGTCGGCGACGTAACGAAGGTAATCCCCGTAGGATACTATTCCGACGGCTCGGAGGTTGACCTTTCGGAGTGTGAAGTTATTTACACGTCAAGCGATAAGTCCGTGCTCGAAGTAGACGAGAAAACGGGCGAGACAAAGGGAATCCGTGCCGGCAAGGCAAGCGTAACCACTACGATTAAGCTTGGGAATACAATAGTTGAATCCGTATGCAGCATCACGGTCAGGGATACGTCCCCCATTGCTTCGGCAACGCTTACCGCTCCCGAAACCGTCGGATATCTGCGCGATGAAAAGCTCGTTGTTACGGGCGTCATGGAAAGCGGATACAAGGCGAACATGGCGGAAGCCGAGATAACCTACGACTGCACAAGCAATCCCGCAGGCGGAATCAGCGTTACGTCGGACGGCAGAGTCTACGGCTCCACGCTCGGCGCAGCGGGAACGATTACGGCGCACGTAACGCTCAACGGCAAGACGGTCGACAGTAACACGGTTGAGATAACCGTCGCAAAGAGCGATATGCGCAGCTTCACGATTGATTTCAGAGAACATTCCATAAATAAACCGCTTAAGGTTACACTTGATACCGACGGTTGGGAAATCGACACGGAACGCTCCCATGCCTCGGTCAAGAACAGCTACTTCCACACATACGGACTCGTAGCGCCGACATCGGGCGAGAACAGAAACCTCGTCATCAAGTTCAACGTCCCCTATACCGGCAACTATAAGATAGCCTATACGGGTCATACGATGAACTGGGGCGCAGAGCTTTCCAACTTCTATATTGACGACCTTTACGTCGGCAACTACTGCCACTATTCGACAAACCGCGACGGCGAAGTAATGGATATGAGAACGCTGTATCTCACGGCGGGCACCCATACGCTCACAATTTCCCCGCGCGTATTGAAAACGGCGTCAAGAAGCTACTATGTCTATCCGAAGACAATCAACTTCTCCGCAAAGGAAGAATTGCCTGCGGTAAAGAGAATAGACACAAGCGCCGAGGAATATAACCTCCTCGTCGGAGACACGAGAACGCTCACGGCGGAAATGGTACTGTCGGACGGCTTCGTCTACGGCGTAGAGAATATGTATGACACGGCAAAGAGCAATATAAGCAAGAATACCGACCCGAACGCTTCAATAACGTTCAGAAGCGGAAATGCGTCGGTAGTAACAGTCTCGTCCGACGGCGCGGTAAAGGCGGTCGGAGCGGGAGATACGGTAATCTTCGTTACCGCAAAGTCGGACGGAAACAGCTTCACAAAGGAAATCCCCGTCTCCGTTGACGGAAGCGGAATTGATACCGCAACAATCGACAGCGACAGAAGAACATTTTACATCGGCGAGAGCTTTGCGCTTAAGGCAAAGGTAGTCCTTGCAAGCGGAGCTGTGCTCGAACCCGAAAATATCACAGGCACAACGTGGAGCGTAGACGATTCGGCAGTCGCATCCGTTTCGGGAAATACTCTTAAGGCGCTTTCCGAGGGCGAAACAACGCTCCGCGGACAAGTAACGTACAACGGAGTAACAAAAGACATCGAAGAAGTAATAAGAGTCGAAAAAGACTCGTTCGGCGCAGTCGAAATTACGGCCGATTCGCTCGTAATGCGCCCGACTGATGACGGAATACAACTGAACGTCAAGGCAAAGACATTCCTCGGCGCAGACGTCCCGATGGAAGGTGCGGTCGTTTCATACGCAAGCTCCGATGAAGGCGTCGCAAAGGTTTCCGGAATCGGAAAAGTAACGCCGGTTGCGGTCGGTATGTCAAAGATTACGGTAACGGTAACAATAGACGGAAAAACAGTCTCCGACGACGTAACCGTAAGCGTCCGCACGGGTAAAGTTTCAAGAACGATTTACACCGATGAAATGGCAGCGGCCGCTCAGGAAAACGCAAAGAAATATTCATGGGCAAAGAGCATAAAGAACAGCTACGAGAAGAAATGCGAGCAGTATCTCTCAATGTCGCCGGATAAGCTCTGGGAAATGATTCCGTCGGAAGGAATCCCGAGAACGAACCGCGTAGGTTACAGAAACGATCCGGAAGCGCTTATATGCCGACACCCCGACTGCAGAGCAAACCTCTACTCGCTCCACGGAAACTATCCGTGGGTATGCAACGCGGCAACGCGCCCGTGGAAGGTTCAGTGCCCCGAGTGCAAACGCGTATTCCCGACGAACGATTTCGAGGGGCTCTACAAAATGACGGTTGCGGCAAATAACGGCGTATATAATGCCGAGCTTGCGCACAAGCTCAACGCCGAGAACGTCGCAAACGGCGGAAAAGACTATCTCCATAACGACCTCTACCCCGAACTCGG
>CAKSEF010000055.1 GCA_934446465.1 uncultured Oscillospiraceae bacterium | reverse complement strand
GCTTTCGGTACGATGATTGCTATGGCGGCAAGAACGGTTTATATGGCTTGGTATTTATCACATAATCTTTTGAACAGGAAGCTTGCTTTATTTATAAAGGATACCGCACTTAACATTATATTCGGCATTGCGCTTATATGGCTGATAGGGAAAACAGTAACGATTTCGGCAGATAATCTGTTTGTGTGGGGTCTTTATGCCGCCGGCATAAGTGCCGGTGTGATTGCGGTAATTTTGATTTTCAATTTTGCACTTAATTATTCAGTGGTTGTTGCTATGATGAAAAGAATAAAAAAACAGTAACAATATAAAGGAGGTTGTGTTATGGAAAAAATGAATTTGAGAAAAGGTTTGTTCGGTTATACCGAAAGCAGTGTTGTCGCATATATCGAGGCAATTAACGGCGAAATGAAAGCACGTATTCAAAAGCTTACGGAAGAAAACGATGGGTTAAAGGAAAGATGTGAACTTTATGAATCCGAAAAGAATTCGGCAAACGATAAACAGGATGCACTTCTTGAAAAAATTAACCTGCTTTCAAAAGAAAAGGAAGATATGCAGACGGAAATTGCAGAACTTACAGAAAAAATATCAGATCTCAATACAAGGCTTAATGAAGCAACAGCGGATAAATTTGATTATGCGCAAGGTCAGAGCGAACTTGCCGACATAATGCTTGAAGCAAAGCGGTTTGAAAAAGAACTGGAAGCTCGTACAGAACACGAATATGCGCAGAAAAAGGCACAAAATGATGAGAAAATCCATACTGAGTGTAAACGAATTGAGAAGTCTATTTCAGACATTGATGAGGTTTGCGGTGTTCTGCGTAAGGCGTATAAGAATTTGGGTGAGGAAGTTGAGAAACAAAAATCCGAACTCAACGTTGTTCTGAATAACTTAAAAATTTTGGAAATAAAGCAAGGATAAACATATAACAATTTCCATTGTGAATGTGATTAGGATTACGAGACTAAAATCGCCCTCTTAAAATGAGGACAAACGACGGCATAGCAGGCCGCCCGGTATAGAGGCAAAACGCATTTATTGCCGGGCGGCTTTTTTGAGCCTTTTTATATGGCATTACAAAGCAAAGGAAGCGAAAGCGATTATCGCATAAATAAAAAATTGCCCTGCATAGGACAAAATTATGTTTTTTTGTCGGATATGCCCTGCGGCACGGAGAACACTTTATGAAGCACAGAGCGAAGCGCAAAAAGCATACGCCTAAAGGACATCACCGCAAATCTTCGGGAAAACATCACAGAAAACCGCCACCGTATCACAACCGTGCTCTGCCCCGCTCTTTTGCGCAAATTCAACAAAATTTACACGAAAGGGTGATTCATATAAAAAATTTTTTGAATGTAAATCTTTCTTTGACATTTCTTCGGTATCATTTAAGTCAAGAACGGAGGCTCGGCGGTGAGAGAAAAACTTACAACCTAAGAACGGCGTGAAAGCATTAAATCTTTTCTGATTCGGGAACGGAAAACAACGGCCGCGTATTTAGCGGATATGTTTAATGTTTCAAGACAGTCCATCATGAACGATATGGTTTTTCTCAGCTGTCGGCTACCCATTACTACCAAAACAGGTGGCGGCGGAGGCATCTTTCTTGAAATGGATTTTGAAAACCCGAAAGAATATTTAAGTGCAGAAGAAAATTTGTTAATTATGTTATCGGAAACTCTTACTAAAAAAGACAAGCTGATAATACATAACATTTTGAATAAATTTTCAGTGCACAAGGGTTAATAAAATCCGACTTGTTCTTTGACAACCGAATAGATTATTGTCTGCACACTGCCTATGGCGGCATAAGCCAAAGCGACATATCAGAACACACTTGAGATCAATGTTTGTGACAGTAACCTCTTATGGTGAGAGGGATTGCAATGATTCTATACTCAAAAAGAATTGAAGTTGTGTGGAATTTCAGGGCTACTTTCATCCCATGACTTTTAACTATGAAATGCACAAGAGTTCAATACGGCTTTTGTGCATTTCGGAGAAAGTCGAAACTGAAAGAATATTTTTTTGTTCCCTTACTTGACAAGATAAGATGACGGCGTATCCGGTACTACCTTTCAGCGGGAAGACTTTCAACAGATGCAGAAAATGGTAGAGGACGGCTTGATCGGCACGATTATTGTAAAAGACCTCAGTCGCTTTAGTCGTGAACAGGTGGATTTGAGGCTGCTGATGAAAGCATTGCGGGACTATACGGACATCCGGCAGCTTACGCCGGAGATCGTCAATGCGCTGATTCGGCGCATTGAGGTTCACAGCAAGGATAAGGCGACCAAAAGGGTTAAGGTAGACATTTACTTCACCGCCGTTGGGCTGTTCTCTATTCCTACAGAAAAAGAGATGCAAGCGGCAATGAAGGAGATTCGCCAAAACCCACAGCAGTTCAAGCTTCCTGCATAAAGCAGAACACGGTGCAGCCCCTTTTCAGAGACTTGCACCGTATCCTACATAAAAACTTCGTTATCCGTCCGTGTCTTAAGCCACCGTGTTTTTTGAGTATAGTTCTGTTTAAAGCTCCGAAAAAATTTTCGCTCCGCGTTTTTTCATATACAGCAGAAGCGCACCCGTAAGCAAAAGAGTCAGCGCAAATATCACTGTCATGTATAGCTCTGCACTCAAAATGCCATACACTGCAAAATACCCGAGAGCCATAGCCCCCGCATATATCCAACCGAGGAAAAGAACCAAAAATACGCTTAAACTCTGCTTTATCGGAACAACCTCGTTTGTCCATGTCAGGTTCGGGTGTCTGAGATTGACGAAAATACCGAAAGATGCAGACAAGAGCATACACTGAAGAGGAATAAGCACCATAAAAATCCGAAGCGTCAGCGGAGATTCAGAAAAAGCAAGCATCGCGCAGAGTCCGCACAGCAATGTCGGAATACCGCAGACAGAAATATGGAGCAGGATTTTTGCCTTCAGCACATCCCACGCTCTCACAGGCAGCGATTTCGGAATCCATATTCTTTTTCCTTCAAGCGAAACCGAAGGGGCTGTTATGCAGTTTGTAAGAGCGAGCATCGAAACAAGCGCAATTATTATGATTTCCCAAAGCCCGTCATTGCCGAATATTTCTGTTAAGACAACCGAAAAATCTCTCCCCTTGGTAATTACAAATCCCGAGGCGATGAGCAGAAAAACTACTCCGAGCGCGCTGTTAAGCATATAATTCGCGCTCGACTTGAACATCGAAAGTTCCTTCACGAACAGTGCCGAAAAAGCACTTTTCTGTTTATATACATACGTGCTTATGCGTTTCTTCCCCGACGTTCCCGCAACAGAGGCCACCGTTTTCATAAAACTCTTTGCAAGAACGGCACAAATGGCAATGCAAAGAGCAATGACAGACGGGACGACAACAACGGTCGAAGCGAGGTCTCCCGCTCCCATTTTGCCAAGCAGATACAGCGGGTACGCCGATTCCTTCATACCGAGCGCGAGCTGTCCGGCATTTTTCGTGATATTTTCTACGATATTCTGGGCTTTAAAATACACAAAATAATAAGCCGCAATGAAAATGAGCGAAACCAGCGCGGTCAGCATACCTTTATTTTTCAGTCTTCGCCTTATGCACGCCACAATCCACCCGAAAAAGCACGAAAGGAACAGCACTATCAGCGATACGATAATCATAAGCAATATGCCGAACAGCACTGAATACAGGCTTTGCGGGACGGTTGTAAATGCGACAAACAACGGCGGAGCCATTGCTGCGGCAGAAAACATCAGTCCCATGAGATACACGCCGAGAAGACGGCTGATTATTATACAGCGCACGGGGACAGGCATCGACAGAAGAATCTCATTGTCTTTCGCGAGATAGAGTCCGGAATATGTACTGAAAACGCTCCCGAAAACCCCAAATACAAGCGCGGCGGCAGAAAACATCGCATAGTAAAGCCAGCCGTATCCTGCCGAAAACAGGTACCCGCAGACGGTGTTTGCGGCAGCGGCGAACATTCCCCCGACTGCGACAAATATTACCGCCACATATAAAACAACGGTCGCAATACCTCCCGCACCGGAGCGCGCCTTTCCCGTTTTCTTGTTATAGAAGAAACCGCCGAAAATTTCATACAACTGTTTTTTCAGAAGAGCTTTCAGCATTTTTCTTCCTCCAATTCAAGGAATACTTCTTCCAGGCTTTCGTCTCCTCGCACTTCTGCCATTGTGCCGGAACGGATAAGTTTTCCGCTCTTAATAATTGCAATCTTGTCGCAGAGCTTTTCCGCAACCTCGAGAACGTGAGTTGAGAAGAATATAGCACCGCCCTTATCGCAGACCTCACGCATCATGGATTTCAGAATATGCGAAGCCTTCGGGTCGAGCCCGACGAACGGTTCATCCATAATTATCAGCTTCGGCTCATGAATCCACGCCGATATAATTGCGAGCTTCTGCTTCATTCCGTGTGAGTAGGATGTGATAACCCCGTTCAAATCATTTTCAATGCCCAGCGCTTCGGCGTAGTATTTAATGCGCTCGCGTCTCTTATCCGCGCTTATTCCGAAAACATCCGCAATGAAACTGAGATATTTGTTTCCCGTCATGAACTCATACAAATCGGGGTTATCGGGGATATAGGCGATATTTTTCTTATATTCTATCGGGGAATCCTTAACAGACAGCCCGCACGCAGTTATCTCGCCGGAGTCAAAAGGAAGAATCCCAACAACCGATTTCAGGGTCGTTGTTTTACCCGCGCCGTTATGCCCGATGAATCCATATATTTCTCCGGGAGCTATATGGAGCGATAAATCATCCACCGCTTTTTTATCCCCGTATGTTTTTGTCAGATTTTTAATACTAAGCATTTCCTCACCTCAAGAGTTCTTACCCGACTTATGCGATATTTTTTCACGGTTAAAAAAAGCGGTGTAAAAAACGCTTTTACACCGCTTTATAATTTTGATTAGTCAACGAGAGACGCACTGTCCGGCTCAATGTAGAGTGTTGCGGCCGGATGTTTGCGGAGAATTGTTGCAGGGCACTTTTCGCTGATTTCCTTGTTGTAAATCGTGTCATGGACAGCCTGTGCCTTTGTCTTTGCCGGAACCATGCAGAATACGTATTTCGGACGCATGAGAGCCGGAACCGTAAGCGAAAGAGCATGAGTCGGAACGTCGTCAAGCTTCTCAAAGCATCCGTCGTTTACCTGCTGATTGCGGCAAACCGGGTCAAGCTGGACAACCTTAACGAGCTTCGGGTCGTTAAAATCTGCAACGGGAGGGTCATTGAAAGCGATATGGCCGTTTTCTCCGATTCCCATGCAAACGATATCCGTACGATGCTCGTCAAGAAGCTTTGAATAGCGAACACATTCTGCTTCGGGGTCCTTAGCCGAGCAATCAAGATAGTTTACAGACTTAAACGGAACGAGGCCAAAGAGTCTGTCGCGGAGGAAGTTGCCGAATCCCTGCGGAGCATCCGCGGAAAGGCCTATGTATTCATCCATATGGAAAGCATTGATGCGTGTAAAATCAATGCTCTTGTCGTTCTTAAGTGCTTCGAGAAACTCGTTCTGGGACGGGGCCGCCGCGAAAATCATATTGATTTCGTCCTTCTCTGCGAGAAGCTCTTTGATAGCGGCTGCAACATCGGCAGCGGCAACTGCGCCCAATTCTGCGCGCGAAGAGCATTTTTTGACAAGCATATTGTCAACTTTCATTTCTTTTACCTGAGACATTTATTATTCAACTCCCTATAAAATTTTGTCCTCTTAGGATATTTTATCCGCATATTACCATAATGTCAAGCAAATCAACCCTATTTTTTTCGTTAAAAAGTTCGGCTGCGAAAGTTTTTTCATATATTGCCGAAGAATTCAACTCCGTGCCCAACAGGTTTTGCGGTATATACGGAATCGTATTTTTCGGCAAGCCACCTGCGTGTGCTCTCCGCCTTATTTTTATCGTCATATATTCCGAACACCGCGCTTCCGCTCCCTGTCATCGCAGAGCAGAGCGCTCCGCAGCCGAGCATTACTTTCTTTATGTCGGATATCTCGCCTATCTCAGATGCCACAACAGGTTCAAATACATTATACACATTATCCGAGATACGCCGAATGTCTTTTTCACGCAGAGCAGCAAAAAGTGCTTCCGTATCGGGTCTTTTTTCTATTATTTCATTATCTATTTTTTCGAACACAACGCGCGTAGACATACCTCTTCGCGGTTTTGCGATAACTATTGTGCAATCCGGCATTGCTCCGGCCGGCGAGAGGATTTCGCCTCTCCCGCGCGCTGACGCCGTGCCGCCTGTCAGGCAAAACGGAATATCCGCACCCACCGACAGCCCGATTTCAGAAAGCCTTTCCTTTGTAAGATTAGTCCCACAAAGCCTGTCAAGCAGAAGGAGCACGGCGGCGCCGTCTGCACTCCCGCCCGCGAGACCCGCGCTTGACGGTATTCTTTTTTCTATCGCTATATTCACCTTCCGCGAAATACCCGTATCGGCAAAAAAAGCCTTGCACGCCTTTACCGCGATGTTCCTGTCATCATTCGGAATGTGGCGCACATTCGATATCATTTTTATTCCGCTTCCGCTGCCAACCCGCACCGAGACGGTATCAAACAGCGAGACACTCTGCATAACCATTTCAAGGTCATGGTATCCGTCCTCACGGCGTGATATAACATCAAGAGCGAGGTTTATTTTTGCATACGCTCTTGCAAATGCGTGTTTCACCGTTATCCCCCTTCCGTGCGCGCAACGCTTTTAGAGAGTTCTCAAAAATTCTTCTATCCGCTCAAGAGCCATTGCTATATTTTTCATGGATGCGGCATAGCAGCACCGAACATGCCCCTCTCCGCTGTTCCCGAACGCATTCCCCGGAATTACCGCAACGCGTTTTTCTTTTAAGAGTCTCATGCAAAATTCCTCAGATGAGAGTCCGGTTCTTTTAATTGACGGGAACATATAAAACGCTCCGCTCGGAGACGTACAGTCAAGCCCCATGGCATTAAAGCTTTCGCACATAAAACGCCGGCGTCGGTTATACTCGGCGCGCATCTCGCTTATATCCTTATCGCCGTTATTGAGCGCCTCGACCGCCGCAAATTGAGACATGGTAGGTGCAGACATAATTCCGTACTGATGCACGCGCGTCATAACCTTTATTATTTCACGCGGTCCGCAGGCATAGCCGAGTCTCCAGCCCGTCATTGCATACGATTTTGAAAAACCGTTCACAACTATGCACCGTTCTCTCATCCCGTCTATTGATGCGATTGATACGTGATGTCCCGTATAGGTAAGTTCGGAATATATTTCATCGGAAATTACTATTAAGTCATTTTCTATTATTACTTTTGCAAGCTCTTCAAGCTCTTTTCTCTCAAGAATTGCACCCGTAGGATTGTTCGGATACGGTAATACAAGGAGCTTTGTTTTCGGAGTGATTGCGGCCTTTAATTTTTCCGGCGTGAGCTTAAAGCCCTCCTCGGCAGTCGTCTCAACGGCAATCGGAACTCCGTTTGCAAGCTCGGCTATCGGGCTGTAACAGACAAAAGACGGCTCCGGAACAATAACTTCATCCCCGTCATTTATCAATGCGCGCACCGCAAGGTCAATCGCTTCGCTCCCGCCGACCGTAACGACAATTTCATCCTTCGGCTCATATGAAAGCCCGAAAGAGCGGGACATATAACCGCTTATCGCACGTCGGAGCTCCATAGTTCCCGCATTCGGAGTATAGTAGGTATAACCCTTTTCAAGCGAGGCAATTCCGGCATCTCTTATATGCCAGGGCGTAACGAAATCGGGTTCGCCTATTCCGAGCGATATAATGTCCGTTCCGTCTAACATGTCAAAAAAGCGTCGTATCCCCGACGGTTTCAATCCGCTTGCTCTTAATGAGAGCTTATTAGAATAATCCATTTCAAAAAATCCCTTCCGTATTCAAAAGAATCAGCTAAAACGCGCAGATGCGCTCTTGTTTTTCTACTCCGTCCGAATACACTATTCCCTTATCCTTGAACTTATGAAGCACAAAATGCGTTGCCGTGGCCGTAACATACTCAAGCGGGGCAATCTTGTCCGAAACAAAGCATGCAACCTCTCGCAGCGACGAGCCCGTTACCATAACCGCAACATCAAAACCGCCGGACATAAGATAAACGCTTTCCACCTCGCTGTACTGAGAAAGGCGCTTTGCGATTCGCTCAAAGCCCTGACCGAGCTGCGGGATAACTTTAATTTCTATGAGAGCCGTAACATCTTCTCTCCCCGCCTTATCCCAATCGATAAGCGTTTTATACCCTGCGATTATGCCCGACTCTTCGAGCCCGTGAATGATTTCACGCACCTCATTCTCGTCTATTCCGAGGGCTAACGCAATCTGCGATGCGGATATTTTCGCATCGTTTTCTATCAATTTCAATATCGCGTTTTCCACAATTAATCTCCTTCCATCACGTTTGTACTTTCGTTATTATACAATATTTGCCTTTTTCTTTCAATAGTCTCGGGATATTTTACAATACTTGCAAAATATGTTTTTTTAGTGTAAAATGTATCTAATACCGCTTTGGGAGTTGAAGCTAATGAAAAAAATCAAAGTTATGTCCGTATTCGGCACAAGGCCGGAGGCAGTCAAAATGGCTCCGCTGGTTATAGAGCTTTCAAAAAGAGAGGAAATTGATTCGATATGCTGTGTTACGGCGCAGCACCGTGAAATGCTCGATTCCGTGCTCGAAATATTCAAAATAAAGCCCGACTATGACCTGAACATAATGACTCCGAACCAAACGCTCGCAACTATTTCCACAAAGGCTCTTTCGGGGCTTGACGGCGTGCTGTCCGAAGCAAAGCCCGATATTGTGCTTGTCCACGGCGATACATCGACGGCTTTTATAAGCGCGCTCGCCGCATTCTATCACAAAATTCCCGTCGGCCACGTTGAAGCGGGGCTTCGCTCGTTCGATAAGTATTCGCCGTTCCCCGAGGAAATGAACAGAAAGCTTATCGGAAGCATAGCCGATATGAACTTCTGCCCGACTAACAACAACGCCGATAATCTGAGGCGCGAAAACCTGAAAGACGGTATTTTTATCACCGGCAACACGGTTATAGACGCGCTTAAATATACAGTTTCCCCGGATTACAAATTCCACAATGAAGCAATAAATAAAATAGACTTTAATTCTTACCGCACAATTCTTATGACGGCGCACAGACGCGAAAACTACGGCGAACCGATGCGAAACATCATGCACGCGGTCAAGGACATTGTAACTTCCCACGAGGATGTTCAGGTAATTTATCCCGTGCACATGAGTCCTGTTGTCAGAGAGACGGTATTTGAAATTCTCGGAGATGTGCCGAGAGTTCACCTTCTTGACCCCATCGATGTTGATGATATGCACAACCTCATGGATAGGGCGTTCTTCATCCTTACGGACTCCGGCGGATTGCAGGAAGAAGCTCCTTCGCTCGGAAAGCCCGTTCTCGTTATGCGCTGTGAAACCGAGCGTCCAGAGGCAGTAGACGCAGGCACGGTAAAAATAGCGGGGGTCTCCCGCGAGGTTATCCGTGATATGGCGTATGACCTTCTCGACAATGAGGAAAGCTATAAAAAGATGGCTCATGCCGTAAATCCTTACGGCGACGGCAATGCTTCAAAGCGCATAGCCGACGCAATTATTTGGAAATTCTCCGGCGAAAAAGGAGAGCGTCCCGCGGATTTCCGCTGAGTAATGGAGGTAATCTGCCTTGAAGGAGTGTCCGCACAAGTATCTTATACTTTCTGCCGCCGCAATCGCGGTCATCGCAATTCTGCTCTTAGTACTGTTTATTTCGGATATGTCCCAGACGCTCATCAACACAGTTCCCGAATATCCCCCGGAGGCCGGAACTCTTGATGAGAACGATGTCCGGCAACCACTTCCCCTGGTCGTTGATAAGAGCAACGCAAAAAATGTTATAGCCGCGCTCAAGCGCCCCTCCGAATATTATTCTGAAACGAGGAGCGTACTTACCCATTCGTCTTCCTCTGCCGAATATTTGAGGCGCAAGTGGGTAAATGGTGTCATGACACGCGTTGACGTAGTGAGCACAGCAAGCTCAAACGCGCAGATACACTCTGTATACTGCGGGGAAAATGTGTACATCTGGCGTCCCTCGGAACGAACATATTACAAAACCAAGCTCGGCGAATTTACGCCTGACGATGCGCAGATGCTTATGTCATATGAGGATATACTGACAGCACGCGATGAGGATGTTGTAACTGCACAGTATACGATGTATGACGGTACTGCCTGCATATATGCGGAGATAATAAACCCGACGCTTTCCTACCGCGAAAGGTACTGGGTATCGGCATCTACCGGGCTTCTCGTGTACGGTCAGACTCTTGACAAGAACGGAAGCGTGATATATACCATTGCGGCAACGCAGACCGATATTTCTCCACAGGCAGAAGAGACATTCAAGCTCCCTGACGGGAATATGCCCGAGGCCTAAGCGCGGTTTTCCTTGACATTGTATTTTTCGTATATTATAATGTCTTTGTCGCGCAAAAAACGTCGGGGTGTGGCGCAGCTGGTAGCGCGCGAAGTTTGGGACTTCGATGCCGCAGGTTCGAGCCCTGTCACTCCGACCAAATAATGGTAATCCGAACTGCATTATCCAAA
>CAKSEF010000054.1 GCA_934446465.1 uncultured Oscillospiraceae bacterium | reverse complement strand
CCCTTTGTATGGTCGAATTTCTCAACCGCCTTAATAAGGCCGAGGTTCCCCTCCTGTATGAGGTCGAGGAAGAGCATACCGCGCCCGACATAGCGCTTTGCGATTGAAACTACAAGACGGAGGTTTGCCTCCGCAAGGCGGAGCTTTGCGACTTCGTCGCCCTTTGCCATGCGCTCGGCAAGCTCTATTTCCTCCTCGGGCGAGAGGAGGTCAACCTTTCCTATTTCCTTTAGGTAGATGCGGACATGGTCGTCAATGTTTAAGCCCTCCATGAGGGAAGCACTGTCGGCAAGCTCCTCTTCGGGGATTTCTTCGACATCGCTTAAATCCTCGGGCGGAAGCTCGTTAAGCTCCTCCTCGGGCGGGAGGTCGGCTATAAACTCCTCGAGCGGGAGCTCGACGCCGAGACTTTCGAGAGTATCGTAGAGCTTTTCTATCTGGTCGGAGTTCATCTCCAGCTCCTCGGCAACCGTCGAAATCTCCTTTTGCGAGAGCTTTCCGTTCTTTTTGCCTGTTTCAATCAGGTAGTGGAGCATCTGCTTTTTTTCTTCGGGGGTGAGGTCCTTAACATCTTCTGTCAGGTTCTGCTTCTTTTCCTTATCCATTATATACCCTTCTTCTTTCTGTAAAATTCGGCGGCAGCGCGTATTGCGTCATCGTCTGTCTCCGCGTCTTTCCGCATATATTCCTTTTTTATCGTGTCGATGTAGTCATAAAGCGCGTCTGCGCTCTCTCCGCTTCTCCGCGAAAACACAGCGGCAATGTGGCTTGCCTCGTCGGGAGAAAGCACACCCGAAAGGCTCGCGAGACTGCTCGGCTCGCCGTATTCGCGTGCGCGGTCTATAACCGCTCTGAACACGCGCCCCAGAAGCTCGGAGGAAAACATCTTTTCCGAAATGCTCTCCGCCGCCTTTTCGGCGAGCGGAACGTCCGATGCGATGAGCGAGATGAGCGACTCCTCCGCCACCGCAGAACGCGGGTTGCGGTAACGCTCCGAGGACATCTTTGGGATGATTGACGAGAACGGGTCGAGAATTTTCTTGTCCTCCGCCTTTTGGCGTTTAAGTATGAGCTTTTTCTGAATCCGCCGTGATTCGGCAAGCACCGCATCCCGAGTAACACCCGTTTCCTCGGCAACTCTGCCTGCGTATATTTCGCGCTCGACCGGGCTCTGCATACGCGCAAGCTGGGATATTGCGTCCTTTAGGTATGCGACCTTCTGAGCGTCGTCGGTTAAGTCGTAATTACCTTTTGTCTGCGCAAGGCGGTATTCTTCCGCGGCGGCGGCTTTTTCTATAAGTTCGGCAAAGCTTCCGCGCCCGAATTTTTTTATAAATTCGTCGGGGTCTTTTGCCCCGTGCATGGAAAGCACGCGCACCTCAAGCCCCGCCTTTTTGAGAATATCTATCGCGCGTTTGGTCGCCGCGCGCCCCGCCTTGTCCGAGTCGTAGGAGATTATGACGCGCGATTTGTATTTTGAAATAAGGCGCGCCTGCTCCTCGGTAAGCGATGTTCCGAGCGACGCAACGGCGGAATCGAAACCCGCCTGATGAAGCGCAATTACGTCCATATACCCCTCCGCAAGGAGCATATAATCCGCCTTGCTCGATTTTGCGATATTAAGAGCGTAGAGATTTCTGCGCTTGTTGAAAACCTCCGATTCGGGGGAGTTCAGATACTTCGGCTCTCCGCCGTCCATCACGCGGCCGCCGAAGCCGATAACCGAGCCGCGCACGTCAATAATCGGGAACATTGCGCGGTTTCTGAATCGGTCGTATATATGCCCGTTCTTTCCCGAGGTAACAATCCCCGCATATAGAAGCTCGCGCTTTGAATATCCTTTTTCGGTGAGAAAATCCAGGAGCGCGCTCCATGCGTCCGGGGAGAAGCCGAGGCCGAACCGCGTAATCGTCTGCGGTGTCAGTCCGCGGGCGAGCAGATACTCCGCGGCCCCTTTTCCGCTCTCCGATTTAAGCTGTTCATGGAAAAACCGCGCCGAAAGCCGAAGTGCCTCAAGCGCGCGCTTTTTACGACCGCGCTCTTCTGCGCCGTAATCCGACTGCGGAATTTCAAGCCCCGCCCATTCCGCGAGCTTTGCAACCGCGTCGGGAAAGTCGATGTTCTCTATCTTCATCACAAAGGAAATGACGTCTCCGCCGGCACCGCAGCCGAAGCAGTGGAAAAACTGCTTGTCCTCGGAAACGGAAAACGACGGCGTTTTCTCATTGTGGAACGGGCAAAGCCCTATGCTGTTTGAACCGCGTTTTGTAAGGGAGACATAGCGCGAAACGACTGAGATAATATCGCTTCTCGCAATCAGCTCGTCCATGAACTCGCGCGGGAACGCCATCGAAATCACTTCCTTTCATATATAATAATATCGGATTTTTATAATCATATCAGATTTTGCCCCATGATGCGGGCAGGAACAGCTCCTTGTATTCCGTCCGCGCGTAGCGGTCGGTCATGCCCGCTATGTAGTCGCACACGGCAAACGAATCGCCGTCCGTCTCCGCAATCCTGCGGTATTCGGCGGGGAGTCTCTCCGTGTCCCCGATATAATATTCAAACATACGCGAAATCATGTCGCGCACCTTTTTCTCCTGAATGAGCGCATATTCCGCGCGGTAGACGTTTTCAAACATGAACGTCCGAAGCCCGAGCATTGCCTCGTGCACATCGTCCGACATGAGAATGTCGGGCTTTCCGAGGCTTTCGGAAATCGTATCGGTTACGAGCGTATTTATGCGCTTGCCGTGCGTTTCGCCGAGTATTTCGCGGTACTCGCGCGGTATGTCCTCCGAACGGAGAATGCCCGCACGTATTGCGTCGTCGATGTCGTGGTTTATATATGCAATCCTGTCGGAGAGCGCAACTACGCGCCCCTCCAGCGTCTGCGCACGCGAATCCCCGCTGTGGCAGGCGATGCCGTTTTTCACCTCGAACGTGAGGTTTAATCCTTTTCCGCAGTTTTCTATCCTGTCGACTACGCGCACGCTCTGTTCCGCGTGGACGAATCTTCCTCCCGTCAGTGCGGAGAGCTCGCGCTCGCCGCCGTGGCCGAACGGGGTGTGGCCCAAATCGTGCCCGAGCGCAATCGCCTCGGTCAAATCCTCGTTGAGCATGAGCGCGCGGGCGATGGTGCGGGCAATACCGCTCACCTCGAGCGTGTGAGTCATGCGCGTGCGGTAATGGTCGCCCTCGGGTGCGATAAATACCTGCGTCTTATGCTCAAGACGGCGGAAGGACTTGGAGTGAATTATGCTGTCGCGGTCGTGCATGAAGCACGTCCGAACATCGCTTTCCTCCTCGTATAACGTGCGTCCGCACGATTCCGAGGCAAGGCAGGCAAACGGCGAAAGCCTTTCCCTTTCAAATGCTTCTTCGCGCTCGCGTATATTCATAATGCACGCCCCTTAGAAGTCAATTTTTCATCTGTATACTATATTATACGTTTTTTTTTTTCGATTCCCTCTTTTTTTTACAAAAAACCTGTTAATAAAGGCGGTGTAAAAACCTTACACCGCCTTTTTTTTACTTCTTCCCTTTCGGCTCTCCGCTTTGGAGAGGAATGTCGTATATATGGCGGAACGACTCCGCCTCCCACTCCTCCTGCGGGAGAATGGTGCCGAGCCCCGTACACTCGGTGGACGACGCGACCGACATATCGAGATACAGCTCGTCGCACGGCACCGGTTCGGGCGAGAACTTCTTTTTCTTTTCCATTGCAATCCCTCCGAATATATTGTTCCCCGAGTTCCGCATTATATTTTGGAGGTTTTTGACTTGATTATTTTACATTTATCTTATTTCGTATCGCCTGTGCTTCCTCGCTTACTGACGAAAGAGTTCCGAGAAGGTCCTTGTCCGTTATATAGTCGTGCTTCTCAAAGAAGATTGTGTAAACGTATTTCCCG
The DNA here is from genome assembly GCA_934446465.1 of uncultured Oscillospiraceae bacterium. GTDB lineage: Bacteria > Bacillota > Clostridia > Oscillospirales > JAAYXM01 > CAKSEF01. The sequence goes on along the minus strand of CAKSEF010000054.1, from coordinate 8,364 downwards.
TCCTTTGACTCGGCAAGCTTTGCCGCCTCCGCGCCTTTCTCCGCTTTTTTGAGAGCTTCCCACTGGTCCTTTGAGAAACGCCCGAACGACATCATCATTATATCCTGCTCGCCCTGAGTGTAATAAAAATCGGTTTTCATATAAGTGTTGCCCGAGCTTCCCGCCTCGCGCGTTACTGCCTTGAAATTTTTCTGCCAGCTTTCGGGAACGTCAAAGGAAAGCATATCATCGTCATACGACTGCGTGAGTTTTTCGGCGGTGCCGTTCATGGCCTCCGGCGCGGGGGAAGGCGTGTCCGTGTTCTCCTCCGCTTTCTTTCCGCACGCGCAGAGCGATATTACAAGCACAAGCGCAAGTATTAAAGAAATTTTTTTCATTTTTTCTGTCTCCTTTTCTTGTTTCATAAATATTCTTTTCATAAATGCAGAAAATATGATAGCACACACGCAAGGAAAAATCAACCACAAGTAATATTTTTTTAAAAATATACGAAAGGCAATCGATTTTTCGGGAATTTGATGTGTGTTTTCGGGAATAACTAAGAATAATACATCAATCAAAAACTTACGAAGGAGAGAAATTCATGAAAAAGATAACGGCAATACTGATTCTCGGCGCAATGCTTCTTTCGCTTTGCGCGTGCGGAGAGAAGACAGACGAACAGAATGTGGCGGTGTTTTATTACACGTACAGCGACCCGTATATATCAACCGTGCGCTCGGCGCTCGATTCAAAGCTCTCGGAGCTTTCCGTAACGTACCAGGACTATGACTCAAACTCGAGTCAGACAACGCAGTCCGAGCAGGTGCAGACGGCGATAACGAAGGGCGCGACGATGCTTGTGGTAAATATTGTAGAGACGGGCTCGGACGATGCGGCGCGCGGAATAGTCGAACAGGCAAAGAGCGCGGGAATACCCGTAGTGTTCTTCAACCGCGAGGTGTCGGATGACGTAATTTCAAGCTACGAAAACTGCGCGTTTGTCGGAACGGACGCGGCGGAAGCGGGTCATATGCAGGGCGAGATGATAGCAAACTATCTTATTGAAAATTATGACAAAACCGACCTAAACGGCGACGGTAAAATATCATACGTCCTGTTCAAGGGTCAGGACGGCAACGCCGAAGCGGAATACCGCACAAAATATGCCGTTGAGGACGCAAACAAAAAGCTCACCGAGGCGGGAAAACCGCGCCTTATGTTCTATAACGCCGCAAACCGCGACAAATATCTTGTGGACAAAAACGGAACATGGGCGGCGAGCGCATCAAACGAGTATATGACGACTATTCTAACGGAGTATACGGAAAACACGAAAAACATGGTCGAAATGGTAATCTGCAACAACGACAACATGGCGGAGGGCGCGATTACGGCGCTCAATACGGCGGGATACAACACGGGAAGCGGAAAGACAATACCCGTTTTCGGAGTTGACGCGACGGAGGCGGCGCAGTCGCTCATACGCGCGGGAAAGATGACGGGAACAATTAAGCAGGATTCCGAGGGTATGGCAGACGCAATAGCGTTCCTTGCGGATAATATAAAATCCGATCGCCCGCTCATGGACGGCACGGAAAAATTCCGCCGCGACGAGACGGTTTCAAAAATAAGAATACCCTACGGAATTTTCACGGGAAAGTAAACCATGGAAAACGACGTACTGCTCAGAATGGAGCATATATCAAAGAGCTTCCCCGGCGTGCGCGCGCTTGACGATGTTTCGCTTCGGGTGCGCGCAGGCACGGTTCACGCGCTCATGGGCGAAAACGGCGCGGGGAAAAGCACGCTCATGAAGTGCCTTTTCGGGATATATCACAAGGACTCGGGCGAGATATACCTCGACGGAAAGCCCGCGGACTTCGCATCATCGCGCGAGGCGCTTGAGAGCGGGGTTGCAATGGTGCATCAGGAGCTGAATCAGGCGCTCAAGAGAAGCGTGGCGGACAACTTGTGGCTCGGGCGGTATCCCACAGTCGGGCCTCTTGTTTCGGAGAAAAAAATGCTCCGCGATACGGAAAATATCTTTCGCGAGCTCGGCATAAAAATCAACCCGAAACAGATAATGAGCACTATGCCCGTCGCAAAAAGGCAGATGGCGGAGATAGCCAAGGCGGTTTCGTACAACGCGCGCGTGATAGTCTTTGACGAGCCGACCTCGTCCTTAAACGACGCCGAAGCGGAGCTTCTTTTTAAAATAATCGATATGCTGAAAAAGCGCGGGTGCGGGATAATATATATATCGCACAAAATGGAGGAGATACTGAGAATCTCCGACGATGTAACGGTCATGCGCGACGGACGCCTTATAACCACCGAGCCGGCACGGGATATGACGATTGAAAAGATAATACGGCTTATGGTCGGACGCGAACTTTCGGGGAGATTCCCCGAGCATGTAAACACTCCGGGCGAGGAGCTTTTCCGCGCCGAGGGGCTTTCGTCCGTGTATTCAAACCTGAAAGAGGCGAGCTTCACGCTCAGAAAGAGCGAAATACTCGGCATTGCGGGGCTTGACGGGTCGGGCCGCACAGAGCTTCTGGAGAATATATTCGGAATTTCCGTACGGCGTTCGGGCAAGCTCTTTGTCCGCGGCGGCGAGGTGCGGAACAGGAACGTAAGAGACGCAATTAAAAACGGGTTTGCGCTCGTAACCGAGGAACGGCGCGCGACGGGAATATTTTCGATACTCAATATACGCGAGAATATGACAATTTCAAGCCTGCACAAGTTCAGGCGTCTCTTCTGGCTTGACGAGAGGGCTATGTCGGACGCGACGGAGCGGTTTATAAAACAGTTAAAAATAAAAACCCCCTCCCAAAAGGAGAAGATACGCTCGCTCTCGGGCGGCAACCAGCAGAAGGTTATCTTCGGACGCTGGCTCATGCGCGAGCCGGAGATACTCCTGCTCGACGAGCCGACGCGCGGAATTGACGTCGGCGCAAAATACGAAATCTACAAAACAATAGGTGAAATGGCAAAAAGCGGAAAGAGCATAATTATGGTATCATCCGAGATGCCCGAGCTTCTCGGCGTGTGCGACAGAATAGCCGTCATGTCGGGCGGACGCCTTGTCGGAGTTACGGACGCAAAGGACACAACACAGGAGAAAATTATGGCTCTCGCGGCAAAATATGCGTAGGAAGATGTCTATGGAAAAGAATTTTATAACGCGAAGAATAAATGAATACAAGGAACTCCCCCCGAACGAAAAAAAGAGATACAGGCGCGAATTTCTTATAAACAACGCGCTCTATATCTTTCTCGTAATCGTTATTGTCGGAATTGCAATATCGCGGCCGCGGTTTCTCTCGACGGGGTCGATAGTGAATATAATCTCGCTCTCCGCGGCGAATCTCCCAATCGCGCTCGGAATTGCGGGTGCGATTATACTGACGGGAACCGACCTTTCCGCCGGACGCGCCGTCGGCGCGTGCGCCTGCGTTGCCGCGTCGCTTTTGCAGTCCTCGGGGTATGCCAACAAGATGTTCCCGCAGATAGGAACGGTGCCCGTTTTCTGGGTAATCCTCATCATAATCGCAATAGGCGCAATAATCGGGCTTGTAAACGGCTTCTGCACGGCAAAATTCAACCTTCACCCATTCATTGTAACGCTCGCGACACAGCTCATAGTCTACGGCGGGCTTCTCATGTATCTCACACTCGGCACAAACAACGGGCAGTCGATATCGGGGCTTGACGAGAGCTATACACGGTTAATCAACGGCAGTATCCTCTCAATCGGGAAAAGCGCCGTGCCGAATTTCGTGTGGTACTCGATAGTCATAACCGCGCTCATGTGGTTCGTCTGGAACAAAACGAAATTCGGAAAGAATATGTTCGCCGTCGGTTCAAACCCCGATGCCGCGCACGTTTCGGGCGTAAACGTCGATGCAACGATAATAGCCGTGTTCGCAATCGCGGGCGCGCTGTACGGCGTAACGGGATTTATCGAGGGCGCGAGAATCGGTTCAAACAGCGCCGCAACGGGACTCAACTACGAGCTCGACGCAATCGCCGCGTGCGTAATCGGCGGGGTCTCGTTTGTCGGCGGTATAGGAAAGATACGCGGTGTTATTATGGGCGTAGTCCTGCTGCGAATCATATTTGTCGCGCTGACATTCCTCTCCGTAAACCAAAATTTACAATATATAATTAAGGGTCTTATAATTCTCATTGCCTGCGCGATAGATATGCGCAAATATCTTGTAAGGAAGTGAGCATTTGAAAAATATAATGTATAAAAACATGAAAGTGCCGGTAAGACTCCTCGATACGGTAATAACCCTCGGCACTCTTGCGCTCGTGATTATTTTCTTAACTCAGCTGTGGCGCTGAAAAAAGCCTTTTCGTTTTTCAAACATTCCGAGAAAGTCGCTTACGTCGTTTCCGCAGACGTCGGCGATTTTTTTCGTCTCCTCAAAGTTACACGCCGAGGATTCATCATAAAGCCCGACAACGAAAAAGCCCGCCTTCTTCGCAGTCTCTGCCGCGTGCGTTGCGTCCTCGAAAACAGCGGTGCGGCGCGGACGCGTGCCCATCGCCTTTGCCGCCTGAAGGTATATGTCGGGGCTTCTCTTCCCCACGCCGACCTCACGGCAGGTGAAAATCTTCATTATATATTTGAGCATACCGCACCGCGAAAGAACCGCCTCCGCCATGGGTCTGTCCGTCGCCGTGGCAACGCAGACGGGAATTTTCTTTTCCCAAAGCTCGCGCAGAATTTGCACCGCGCCGTTTTTCGGCATAACGTCGTTTGCGTATATGTCATATATCATATCCGTTATATCATCGCACAGACGGTTCTCCGATTCCGTGAGTCCGTACTCGTTCCTGAATATCCGCACCGCCTCAAATACGCCCATGCTGCAAAAACGGCGGTCGATGTCCTCTTTCGGAGTAACGCCGCGGCGTTTTAAATATGTGCTCCCGATTGTGCGCCATACGGGCATCGAGTCCGTGAGTGTGCCGTCCATATCAAAAATTGCTCCGCTTATCTTCATCTTCTCGCTCCTATCATATTTCGGCTCTATTATACTAAATTCGACGCGTTCTTTCAAGATTTATTTGCAATGTTACAGTCGTGTTACAAAGAGGAATATTTTTCATTTTTCCACAAAAACCGCACAACTAAGCCGTTTTTTAGTTTCCGAATTGTAAACAATTACAGTTAGGGGTTGACATAAACACCTTTTTGCGGTATCATGTAAACAGTCTGTAACCGATTTGTAACCGAGTCGGTGCGGAGAAAATGAGAAGGAAGGGTGAATAATATGTCTGATAAATTGGCTTCAAACGATGTTGAGGCTTCTGTATCCGCGGGCAGATATGCGCCTGCGGTAAGCCGTGCTCACGGATTTTTATCGGCTTTTATCGCCGTTATATATGAAAATATTTTATTTGCGCTTACAAAGGCATCGCAGTTTTTTGTAAACGCGGGAACAACGCTCCATTCCGCAGTCCTCGTCCCCGTTACGGTCGTCGGCGTAGGGCTTGGGGCAAAGCTTTGGGACTTTATTTCACAGGCGCATTATTCGTTTCGCTGTTTTTGGCACCGCGCCGTAATCGCCATCGGCCATTTCAGGGCAAACCGTTTCGCGCTTGCTTCCGCCATTTTGGCAGTTACGCTCGTATGCGCCGCGTCTACGTTTTACAGTGTTGGAATTAAAATAACGGTTGACGGCGAGGAAGTCGGGTATATGTACAGCCGTTCGGAGTACGAGGAGGCGGTCGGCTTCGTCGAGAAGCGCGCAAGCGAAATCCTTGAGCGTCCGTACAGCGTATCGTCAAACGTGTCGTTTGAGCTGGGTGTCGTCCCGCGCGAAAAGATAATATCAAAGGAGAGCCTGCGCTCGCTCTTCTTCTCCAAGATAGAGGACGTTTCAATGCTCTATGCCCTCACGGTCGACGGGCAGGTCGTCGGCGCAAGCCGTAACCGCGAAACGCTTCAGGCAATGCTCGACGAGCTTCTCCATACGAATGATAAAAACGTAAAGGCAAAGTTTTCGCAGGATGTTTCCATATCGCAGAGATATGTCGATGCGGAATATCTCCTCTCCTACGATGAAATAAGAAAGAAGCTTACTTCTACCGTGCATGAGGCGAAAACGTATACGATTCAGGCCGGAGACTCGGTTGGCTCGATAGCGAAAAAGAACGGAATAACGAAAGAACAGCTTCTCTCGCTTAACCCGTCTCTTACAAACGGCAAATTCCGCGCGGGTGCAACGGTTACGATTTCTAAGGCAGTTCCGTTCCTCTCGGTTCAGGCGGTTCGCCATGTCGAGTATATAGAGACAATACCCTTTGAAACAAAGACGGTTAAAACGGACTCCCTCTACGCGGGAAGCACAAAAGTTACCGTCAACGGCAGAGTCGGAACGCGAAAGGTTGTCGCGGACGTTACCTATGTCGATAATAAAGAGGTTTCGAGAAGCATAGTGAGCAGCACGGTTTCGCAGGCGCCTGTTACGAAGGTGATAAGCGTCGGAACAAAGGCGCGTCCCAAGACGGTTGCGACGGGCAAGTTCAGACGCCCGATAAACGGCGGAATAATCTCCTCCAACTTCGGATACAGAAGAAGCGGTTTCCATAAGGGAGTCGACTTCGCGGCAAAAATCGGAACACCGGTATACGCCTCAGACGGCGGAACGGTTACCTACGCCGGCTGGAAGCGCGGCGGTTGGGGCTATCTCGTAGTCATCAACCACGGCAACGGGCTTGAGTCCTACTACGCGCACAACTCAAAGATTCTGGTAAGCGTGGGTCAGAAAGTCGCAAAGGGCGAGCAGATTTCCAAGATGGGAAGCACGGGCAACAGTACGGGCCCGCACGTCCACCTCGAGGTACACAAAAACGGCAGAGTAGTCTCCCCGTGGACGCTGTTAAGATAAACAAATAAAAAACGGAACGGCGAAAAGCCGCCGCCCGACAAGGAAGCATTGGTTTTGAAGCCGTATTTTAAGTAAATACTTCATAAATGTACCGCCGTATACGTCAGTATTACGGCGGTACGTTTTCTTGTATTTTTCTTAAACTCCGATTTTCAAAACTGCTTTGCACCCTGAAAACAAAATTTTTTGATGAAGTTCAAGGTAAAAAGGTGAGTAATCCTGTCGGATTGCGAATCTTTTTGCCGAAGAAATTCGCAAAAAAGATGTTTCGCAGGGCAATACTGCCTTGCCGGACGGCGGCTAAAGCCGTTCCGTTTTTTCTAAACAACAGCTGAGTAAATATAACAATCACGAAAATCGGATTTCCTGTTGAAACAGTTAAAAAAATCTGCTAAAATGTGTATTAAAAATATACATAAATGCTTTAATACATATAAGGGGTTGCGGATTATGGAAACAATAAGAAGAATAGATAAGCTGGGAAGAATCACTCTGCCAAAGGAAATACGGGAAAAATTTAAAATGCGTGAGGGAGAGCAGATAAAAATAGGGGAAAACAAGGGTAAAATAATAATTGAAAGGGATACTCAGCATTGCAAAATATGTGGTTCGAAAAAAAATGTTGATTCAGAATTATTCATATGTCTTGACTGCATAAAAACTATTAAGGAACGCAGATAATTCAAAAATAGTAAATCTTTAATAGGTGGACTGTGTATCAGCATTACTTTATAAGAGTGTATCATCGCCATATAATATGTATTACATACACATTAGGAGGCGAGGATATGATAGACAAGCGCGTGGGAATGAGGATAAAACAGCAACGCGAAAAGCTTTCGCTGACACAGCAGGAATTTGCTGAAAAGGTCGGATTAAGCGTAAACTATATATCTACGCTTGAGCGCGGTGCATCTTTTCCGCGATATGAGAAATTGGTTCTTATCCTCAATGCGCTCGAAACCTCGGCAGACTCAATATTCTGTGATGTTGTAAATCGTTCTTCATCTTACGAAGCCACCAAGATTTCAGAGAAGCTTGACAGGCTTCCCGCGTGGAAGAAAATGAAGATTCTTGAAATTGTTGATTCCCTTACGGAACTTATAGAAAACGAATAAAAAACAGCTGAGTAAATATAACAATCACGAAAATCAGATTTCCTGTTGAAGCAGTTAAAAAAACTGCTAAAATGTGTATTAAAGATATACACAAACGATTATTTAAGGGGTTAAATAATGCAAGGGATTACAATGAATGAATTATGTGAGTTAATCTCACATTACCACGAGGCTGAATTTGAGTATAACGGAACAATCTATGTGTTGCAGCCGGAGGCTAATGACAACAAGTCTTACCTTGTAATCTGGGATTGCACGCCTGATGCACCGAAGTGCATTGCAAAACATGAAATTGGTTCTGAGGGCGATATACCGCAGTCCGTCATCGATGCTGTCCTTTCGGAAAAATGTTT
>CAKSEF010000053.1 GCA_934446465.1 uncultured Oscillospiraceae bacterium | reverse complement strand
GGCACCCTTTTTGTAAGACAGGCTGAGTCCTCCCGAGGACAAAACGGCGGCCAAAAGCAAAAAAGCGATATACATATACATTCCCCCACAGCTTCTGATAACAAAGTTAAACTTAAGTTTCAGTATACAATCCGCTTTTTCAAATTCAACCGCAAATCAAGCGAATTATATTCGGAATATACGGCTTTGCGGTGCGGAAAGACATAAATCACTATTGTTAAATAACTCCGAATGTTGTATAATTGCTGTGTATAGGTAAGTTATGCTGATTAAAGGGTGGTTTCGTTTGAAAGAAATAATGCTTCTCAAGCTCGGCGAGCTTGTTCTTAAGGGTCTTAACCGCGGAAATTTTGAAAAGCGTCTTATGAAAAACATCGCATGGCGCATAAGAAAATTCGGTTCATTTAAAATATACTGTATGCAGTCGACTATATACGTTGAGCCGCAGGACGACTCCTGCGACACGTTCGGGGCATTCGAGGCGATAAAAAAAGTATTCGGCATTGTGAATATTTCGCGCGCCGCGGAATGTGAAAAGGATATCGGTGAAATAATAAATACGGCGAAGAGTTATCTTTACGACGATTTATCGCGTGCGCGCACGTTCAAGGTTGAGGCAAAGCGCGCCGACAAATCGTTCCCGAAGAAGTCCCCCGAGATTGCGTTTGAGGTCGGAAGCGCGCTCCATGACGAATTTGACAACATAGAGGTGGATGTTAAAAATCCCGATGTATGTGTAAGGGTGGAAATACGCGACCGCGCGGCATACGTCCACGCGAATCCGACTCCGGGCGCGGGCGGACTCCCAATCGGAATAAACGGGCGCGGAGCAATTCTTCTTTCGGGCGGAATAGACAGTCCGGTTGCGGCATACATGATGGCAAAGCGCGGAGTGGAGCTTTTCGGGGTTCATTTCTTCTCATACCCGTACACATCGGAGCGGGCAAAGGAAAAAGTGCTTACGCTTGCAAAAATTGTGGGCGAATACGCGGGAAATATCAAGGTCGCCGTTGTGCCGTTTACAAAAATTCAGGAGGAAATCCGCGCACATTGCAGGGAAGAACTGTTTACAATAATAATGCGCAGATTCATGATGAGCATAGCCGAAAAGCTCGCCGTTGAAAATAACTGCGGATGTTTAATTACGGGCGAGAGTCTCGGTCAGGTGGCAAGCCAGACGATGGAAGCTCTCGGAGTTACGGGCGCGGGGCTTTCGCTTCCCGTGCTGCGCCCCGTAATCGGAATGGACAAGGAAGAGATAGTTACAATCGCGCGGAAGATAAATACATTTGAAACGTCTATTCTCCCGTATGAGGACTGCTGTACGGTGTTCACCCCGAAACACCCGAGAACAAAGCCGAAGCTTGAATATGTCGAAGCGGAGGAGAAAAAGCTCCCGTTTGACGAGCTTGTGCTTGAAGCGGTCAACAACACAGAAATAATATAGAAAGAGGGAATTTTGTTTGAATCTCTCGGCTGAAATAATCTCCGTGGGCACGGAGATACTTCTCGGTGAAATTACAAATACAGACGCCGTTGCCGTTGCGCGAGCACTTTCCGAGCTTGGAATAAACGCGTATTACCAGACAGTTGTCGGGGATAACCCCGATCGCCTTGAGTCGGCTGTCCGGAATGCAAAGGAACGCGCGGATATAATAATAACGACAGGCGGTCTCGGGCCGACGTTCGACGATTTGACAAAGGTCGTCTCGGCAAGGGCATTCGGAAAGGAACTCGTCTTTTCCGAGGATGCGCTTTTGAAGATTGAGGCATATTTCAAAAAGCGCGGACGGAAAATGACGGAGAACAACAAGCGCCAGGCATATCTCCCCGAGGGCTGTACGGTTTTCGTCAATGATTGGGGAACGGCGCCCGGATGCGCGATTTCCGAGAACGGAAAAATTCTGATAATGCTCCCCGGTCCGCCGAACGAGTGCGAGCCGATGATAAAATACCGCATGATTCCGTATCTTAAAAAGCTCACGTCTTCGCATCTCGTTTCCCACGGAATCCATATTTACGGAATGGGAGAGTCCGAGGTCGAGAGCAAAATCGCTTCGTTTGCGGAGACGATGACAAATCCGACTCTTGCTCCGTATGCAAAGGACGGAGAGGTTGTTCTCCGCGTTACGGGAAAGGCGGACGACGAGAAGGAAGCCGACGCGATGACGCGCCCCGTAATCGAACGCGTCCGTGATATTCTCGGAGATGTGGTTTACAGCGTGGACATCGGCACGCTCCACGAAACGGCGTTCGGAGTTCTCCGCGAAAAGGGACTCACCCTTGCAACGGCAGAATCCTGCACGGGAGGGCTTGTTTCAAAGCTTATAACCGATATTTCGGGCGCGTCCGACGTATTTTACGGCGGAGTCTGCGCGTATAATAACGAGATTAAGGAGAAGGTACTCGGAATTTCGCACGGACTTCTTGAAAAATACGGCGCGGTAAGCCGTGAGTGTGCCGAGGCGCTGGCGCAGTCCGCCTGCGAAAAGTTCGGCACCGACGCGGGCATAGGCGTTACGGGCTGGGCCGACCCCGAAACGGGCGATGAAAAAAATCCGGGCGGAACCGTGTATGTCGCGGTATGCCTCGGCGGCAAGACCACGGTTTCAAAGATTTACGAGCCGAAGAGCAGAATCCATTCGAGAAACCGCGCGGCTCAGGAGGCGTTTAATATACTTCGCAAAGAGGCGGAAAAATATGAAAGAAAACAAAATTGATTCGCGCCGTATCTACGACGGGAAAATTATGAATATGCGCGTTGACTCCGTTGAGCTTGAAAACGGAAGAAGAAGCACGCGCGAGGTCTGCGAACACGCTGACGGAGTTGCAATTCTGCCCGTGTCGGAAAACGGCGAGATAACGCTCGTGCGCCAGTTCAGGTATCCGTTCGGGATTGACATTTTGGAAGCTCCCGCGGGCAAAGTGGAAAAGGGCGAGGCGCACCTCCAGTGCGGGATACGCGAGCTTTCCGAGGAAACGGGGCTTTCGGCGGACAGCATGAAATATCTCGGATTTGTCTATCCGTCGCCCGGGTGTATGACTGAACGCATACATCTCTATATAGCGACGGGGCTTCACAAGGGGGAATGCCACCCCGACGAGGGCGAGTTCCTGAATATAGAAAAATACAGCCTGTCAGACGCGGTTGACATGTGCGACAGGGGAATAATAGACGACGCAAAAACCGCCGTGCTTATTCTCCGCGCCGAGAGGCTTATGAGAGGATAGGAGGAGCAGGAATGGAGAAGAGAATACTTGTGGTTGAGGATGAAAAGGCAATAGCCGACATCCTTGAATTTAATCTGAAAAAGGAGGGTTATTCGGTAATATGCGCCTATGACGGCGAAGACGGCCTTTCAAAAGCGCAGGACGAAAACCCGGATTTGATACTTCTTGACGTCATGCTCCCGAAGCTTGACGGATTTGAAGTCTGCAAGCGTGTAAGAAGCACGTCAAATGTTCCGATAATCATGCTGACGGCGCGTGAGGAGGAAGTGGACAAGGTTCTCGGGCTTGAGCTTGGCGCAGATGACTATATCACAAAGCCGTTTTCCATGCGCGAGCTTATGGCACGCATTAAGGCAAATGTGCGCCGCACGCTGAAGCCGTCCGATGAAAGCGTATCCGACGGCGAGAAGCTCGTTTTCGGAAATATCACAATTAACCTCAGAAGTCTCGAGGTCAGAAAGAGCGGGACGCACGTTGAGCTCACCCCGCGCGAGTTCGACCTCATTAAATTCCTTGCGACTCAGCCGAACAAGGTATTTTCACGCGAGGAGCTTATGGCAAGCGTGTGGAAATACGACTACTACGGGGATTTGCGGACAGTGGACGTAACCGTGCGCCGTCTCCGCGAGAAGATTGAGGATAACCCCGCGGAACCGCGCCGTATAATTACGCGCCGCGGAGCGGGATATATGTTTGCTGACTAAATTTTTCGTTCGGTGGTGAGTTTTGGTGCGTTCACTTCAGATGAAGCTCGTTGTAATACTTGTGCTGTTGATTGTCTCCGTAATGGCAATAGTCGGGACGTTTCTCCTAAACCGTGTTTCCGTCTATTATTTTGACGACTTTACGGAGCAGATGAACTCCGTTTTCAGCGCGGACCTGTTTTCTGCGCTGAAGGCCGAGGCTGCGGCGGAAAACGGTGCCGAGAGGCTTGCTTCCGCGCTTTCGGCGCGCTCTTCCGCGCTCAGAATAAGCAGTTACCGCAACTATTACATACTCGACGGAAAGACGGGTGAAACGCTCTGCGGTTCAAATGACGACAAGGTGGTGCGAACCCCGGCCGTGATAACCGCGCTCGGCGGAAAAATCGGTCAGGAGAAGCGCATCTCGAGCGGGTACATCGACCGCGCCTGCCCGATAACAGTAAATGACGAGGTTAAGTACATCGTTTATATTAAGGATACGAAGCAGGATATGCAGAACATCACATCTTCAATGTTTGTTATAATCCTGCGTTCGATGCTGTTTGCGCTCTTAATCGCCGTTATATTGAGCTTTATTTTCGCAAAGACGATAACGAACCCAATCGAAAACATAACGAAGGGCGCAAAGCTCCTCTCTCTCGGCGAACTTGACACTAAGCTCTCCGTCTCGTCAAACGACGAGATAGGAACGCTGACGGAAACATTCAACGACATGGCGGACGCGCTCAACAGAACAATCGCAAAGGTCGAGGGAGAGAGAAAAAAGCTCGATACGCTGTTTTTGTATATGACGGACGGCGTAGCCGCGTTTTCCGCGGACGGCGGGCTTATACACTACAACCCGGCGGCGGTGGGCATGCTCGGGCTTTCGGGCAGAGAGACAAAGACTTATGAAGACGTGTTCGGGAAGGACACAATACCGTTTTCGAAGCTCCTCGCCGTTTCGGAGGGGCATATTGAGGAAAGCCTTGACATCGGCGAAAAGAACCTGAAGGTCAGCTTTGCGCCGTTCGGCGAGAGCGCCGAGCGCGGAGTAATAGCCGTTATACACGATTTTACTGAACAGCAGAAGCTTGAAAACTCGCGCCGGGAGTTCATTGCAAACGTCTCGCACGAGCTTCGCACACCGCTTACGAATGTAAAGAGTTATACGGAAACGCTTGCGGAAAATCCGGACACGCCCGATGAGATGAAAAAGAGCTTCTTTGAGGTAATACTCAACGAGACGGACAGAATGACGAGGATAGTAAAAGACCTGCTCACGCTCTCCCGCCTTGATTCGGCGAAAATGGACTGGAAAACGGAGAAATTCCCGCTCAAGAAGAGCGTTGAGAATGCCTATCGCTCAATGGAGATTGAGGCGAGACGGCACAATCACAAGCTCTCGCTTTCGATAGATTCCGAGCTTCCCGAAATCACTGCCGACCGTGAAAGGATAGAGCAGATATTCGTGAACTTCCTGTCAAATGCTGTTAAGTACACGCCTGACAACGGAAAAATAGACTTCTCCGCGGAGAAGAACGGCGATACCGTGGTAATCACGGTTCGCGACAACGGAATAGGTATTCCGCAGAAGGACCTTCCGCGCCTGTTTGAAAGATTTTACAGGGTCGACAAAGCACGGAGCCGTGAAAAGGGCGGAACGGGTCTCGGTCTTGCCATTGCAAAGGAAATTGTTGAGCATTACGGCGGAAAAATAAAGCTAGACAGTATTTACGGCAGGGGAACGACCGTTTCGGTCATATTTCCACTTGAGAATCTTAAGGGTGAAAGCATATGAAAACACAGGAGAGGATTAAGTCGGTGCTTCTGTGCGTCCTGCTTCTGGGAGCCGTGTATCTGACATACGCAGTCTGGTTCTTTGACAGCCCGATAGGGAGTATATCGCTCAAGTCCATATTCAACATACCTTCGGGTGCGGGACTCGCGTCATCGGGCGGTGATTCCGACCTTGAGGAATACGGCATACGCCCGCTCGCCGTGCTTGTGCGGGACGATTCGGGCGCGCGCGGTGCGTCGTATGAGGCATCGGAGAGCGACAGAATTTATAAAACACTGAGAAATGAAATTAAAAGCGCGGTGTCATCCGCCGCCGCACTTGAGCAAGTTACGGAAAAGGTATGGCTGGACGAGATTGTAAAAAACGGCGTGCTTCTCGACTGGCGCGGGGACGTGCCGTTCGCCGTTTTCTCAGAATGGCTCGGAAACGGCGGTCTCACAAGTGATGCGCTTATGCGGTATATGTTCATCTCCACCGACCGAAAAAACGCGAAAATCTTTATTAAAAGCACGGACGGAAAAATATTTTCCGCAAAAACGGGACTTTCGTCGGAGAGTCTTTTAAATGCGTTAAACGGAGTGTCGGGAAGGGACGCATACCTTGCGGGCGAACGCAGCGAGCGTGATTTTGAGGCGGCAGAGCCCGAAATGATTTGCGTTGATTCGCGACCGCGGCCGCAGGTCATAAGCTCGTACAACTCATGCGATATGTTTATGCAGAGTGTAACTGATGGGTGTCTCTACGTGCTGGGGCTTTCGGACGTTACCCCGAGCACATACGCCGAACAGAACGGAACGGCAGTCTATGTGGCGGACATGGTAACGCTTAAGATAAATCCCGCGGGCGAAGCCTCATACAGCGACACGCGCGATGAAATAGACGACACAATAGGACTCGGCGTAAAGAACATATCAAATAAAAACACGGGGCCGACGCTTGGCGAGAAGGCCGACTATGCGCGGTCAATCGCGTCCTCGGCGGCGTCGTTTCTCCCCGGGAGCGGGGGAATATATCTTGCGTCGTCAAAAATAAACGGCGATAATTCCGAATTTGTGTTTTGCCGTCATATAGGCGGAATACCGATTGACTCAAAGGACACGGGATTTTTTGTCCGTGTGGTAATGCGCGGGAAAAACGTGCGCACCGTCCGCATAAACCTCAGGTGCTATGACGTGGGAACTCAGGTGGCGGACACAATGAGCGAACGTCTTGCCGCGGCGGCGCTTTTCGGAAAGGGCGCAGAGGGCGGATTGACTCTGCGCTACCGCGACACGGGAAACGCGCTCATTCTGCCGGCATGGTTTGTGAGCTCCGACGAAACGGCAAAGGAATAAGAAATGTTATTTTTCTTCTGAGGAGGGAAAAGATGGACTGGGCAAGGGCTAAAACGGTCTTAATTGCGCTTTTGCTTGCTGTTGACGTATTTCTTCTTGTAACGTATATCAGGAATGAAAACAGCACACGGCAGGACGAGCTTGCAATTAAGGAGGATGTGTGCAGAATACTTGCTGAATCGGGAATAGAGGTCGACGGGGACATTCTGCCGTCAGACTCGGAGGAACTTATCCCCGCGTCCGTTGACAGTATGTCGGACATGAAAAGCTGTGCCGAAAAGCTGCTCGGTACCGTAACCGAAAACATAACAACCGACGGCACGGAGTATTCGGGCGAAAAAGGGAACGTCCTCGTATTAAGCGACTCGTTCTCAATAGTGTTTGACACCGAAAAAAAGGTAAATTCCGAGGAGGATTCCGAATCGCTTGCGTACTCGGTCGCAAAGAAGCTCGGAGTAAGCACGAAAAAACAGAAGTTTGAGACGGTTGCCGAGAGCGGCGGATATACCGTTACAATACCGCAGATTCTCTCGGGGGTGCGTGTTTTCGGGTGCGATGTAACCGCAAAGATATCAGCTCAGGGAAGCATAATCGCGCACGGCAGGTTCATTGCGGACAGCGAACTCCGCATGAAGGATGAGAAGGTATTAAAAACGTCCGCGCTAATGCTGATTTTTGCCGATGAAATTGCAAAAAACGGATATAAGAACGTAAAGGTGAAAAGCGTTTCGGCGGGATATACCGCATCTGCTCCCGTGAGCGGGAGAATTTCGCTTGTGCCGACGCTGAAATTCGATTTTGAGTCGGACGGCGAAAAGACCGTTTACCTGAATATGACAAACGGTGATTTGGTAAATATGTAGAAAATTACCCGCGCATATAAATAATCTTTGCAATCTGTGTGCATATCTGTTATAATACGAAGTGGTGTTGTTTTTTTAATTTTTTGTTTTTCGGATTAAATTTTTTTGTTTTACTTATACTTATAAAAGTATATAGAAAAGAGGGTGCCCTGACTTGACAAAATATGTTATCGACGGCGGGTATAAGCTAAACGGTGAGGTTACGATAAGCGGTGCTAAAAATGCGGCGGTTGCGATAATCCCCGCGGCGCTCCTCGTTGACGGAACGTGCAGAATAGAAAATATACCCGAGATTCGCGATGTTACGCTCATGCTTGACCTTTTGCGCAATCTCGGAGCAGACGTTAAGCTTGTAAACCGCAACTGCGTTGAAATAAACTGCTCAAAAATCCGCACCACAAAGGCGGATTATGACATGGCGCGGAAAATCCGCGCATCATACTACTTAATAGGCGCGATGCTCGGGCGTTTCGGCTCGGCGCAGGTTGCGCTTCCCGGCGGATGTAATCTCGGCGACCGTCCGATAGACCAGCACACGAAGGCATTTAAGCTCCTCGGCGCAAATGTTGACGTTCAGAACGGATATGTAATGGCGGAGAGCGTCGGAAGGCTCAAGGCGGCATCGGTGTATCTCGATATAGTATCGGTCGGGGCAACTATCAATACCATACTTGCGTCAGTGCTTGCCGAAGGCACAACCGTTATTGAAAATGCGGCAAAGGAACCGCATATAGTTGACCTTGCAAACTTCCTAAACTCGATGGGCGCAAACGTATCGGGCGCGGGAACGGATGTAATTAAGGTTCGCGGAGTCCGCCGTATAGAGGGCGGAGCATATACCATAATACCCGACCAGATAGAGGCGGGAACGTATATGGCGGCGGTTACGGCCGCAGGCGGGGAAGTCCTTGTCAAAAACGTAATACCGAAGCATATGGACTGCATCACGGCGAAGCTCGCCGAGATGGGTGCGGAGATTACGGAGTACGACGATTCTATTCTCGTTAAGAGGACAGGCCCGCTCACAAAGACAAACATAAAGACGCTTCCGTATCCCGGATTCCCGACAGATATGCAGCCGCAGGCAACGGTAATACTCTCCATTGCAAACGGCATGAGTCTTGTAACCGAGGGCGTTTGGGACAGCAGATACAGATACGTCGATGAACTGAGACGAATGGGCGCACAGATACAGGTTGACGGAAAGGTCGCAATAATCGAGGGTGTGGACGGTCTTACAGGCGCACCCGTCAGAGCGTGCGATTTGCGCGCGGGCGCGGCGCTCGTCATAGCCGGACTTGCCGCAAGCGGTCAGACGGAGGTTGAGGACGTTTCTCATATCGAGCGCGGATATGAGCACATAATAGAGAAACTCAGCAGCATAGGAGCGCATATATTCCGCACGGAGATGCCGGACGAGGTCATGGTAAAAGCGCAGTAAATACGAATTTTTAAAGAGCGGGACAAAGACCCGCTCTTTTTGAAAAGGCTGATAAAATTGCTTAAAATCTGTACTCTTTCCAGCGGTTCAGACGGGAACTGCATTTACATAACAGACGGAACAACAAACATACTTATCGACGCGGGAATTTCTGTGACGCGTATCATATGCGAACTGGGCGCGCTCGGTGTCGGCGCCGCGGATATTGACGCCGTGTTCGTAACGCATGAGCACAGCGACCATATATCAGGGCTTTTGCGGCTTTTGCCGAGATGTGCGCGGGCGCGTTTATACGCCTCCTGCGGAACGAAGGCAGGCATAGAGGAGCGCATACCCGACCTGCGCGGGAGGGCGGAGACCGTGTATCCCGCAGAAAAAACGTTTGTCGGAGAGATAGCGGTAACGCCGTTCCATACCCCGCATGACACGCGCGAGAGCGTGGGTTTCCGTGTGGAATCGAAAAACGAAAGCATTGTAATAGCTACGGACATAGGCCATGTTGACGATGAGCTTCTGCCGCGTCTTTGCGGGTGCGACCTGCTTCTCCTGGAGGCAAATTACGACGAACGCCGTCTGCGGTGCGGAAAGTACCCGATATTTCTAAAAAACAGAATCCTCGGCGAGTGCGGGCATCTCTCGAATGACGAATGTGCGCGCTGTGCCGTCCGCGCGGCGGGGAGCGGAACGAAAAGCATAATTCTCGCGCATTTGAGCCGGGAAAACAACACGCCCCGCGACGCATATAATGCCGTCCATTCCGCACTGACAAAGAGCGGAGCCATTCCGGGTGTGGACGTAATGCTGTACCTCGCGCCGAGAGGAAAGCGCGGGGAAGTTATAACGGTGAATAATAATGAATATTGATATAATCTGCGTAGGAAAGCTAAAGGAAAAATTCTTCCGCGATGCCTGCGCCGAATATGAAAAAAGGCTTTTGGCATATTGCAAAATCCAAATAACGGAGCTTGCGGAAACGCCTGTTTCGTCCGACGGCGAAATTCCGCGCGCACTTGAGAGCGAAGGTGCGAAAATTCTCGCGAAAATCCCAAAAGATGTATATATAATATGTATGTGCGTGGAGGGAAAGAACATCTCGAGCGAGGAGCTGTCGTCGCACATATCCGAGCTGAAATGCAGAGGAAAATCGCGCATATGCGTGATAATAGGCGGGTCAAACGGCATATGTGCCGATATAAAGAAAAGAGCCGATTTTAGGCTTTCCATGTCGAAGATGACGTTTCCGCATCACCTCGCGCGCGTTATGATACTCGAACAGATTTACCGCGCTTTTAAGATAGAGGAAGGCGCGAGCTATCATAAATAAGGAGGAAGTACAATGGACTACCGTGCAGAATATGAAAAGTGGCTTAGCGCCGATTGCTTAAGCGAGAGCGAAAGGGAAGAGCTCATATCCATTAAGGATAACGAAGCAGAGATAGAGGACAGATTTTATACACCGCTCAAGTTCGGAACAGCCGGACTTCGCGGAGTTCTCGGAATGGGACTTAACAGAATGAATATATATACCGTCCGTCAGGCAACGCAGGGTCTTGCGGGGCTGATATGCGGAATGGGTAAAAAGACGATGAAGCGCGGAGTTGCCGTGTGCATGGACTGCCGCATAAACAGCGACCTGTTCGCGCGTGAAGCGGCGCGCGTGCTTGCGGGGAACGGAATTAACGTATATCTCTTCGAGTCGTTAAGACCGACTCCCGAGCTCTCATTCGCGGTGAGGAGCATTGAATGTATCGCCGGCATCAACATAACGGCGAGCCACAATCCAAAAGAATATAACGGCTATAAGGCGTATTGGGAGGACGGCGCACAGCTCCCCCCGAAAGAGGCGGACGTCGTACTCGCCGAGATTGAAAAAACCGATATTTTCACAGGTGCACGGCTTGCCGATTTTGACGAAGCGGTGAAGAAGGGACTTATAACGATAATCGGCGAGGAAGTTGACGAGGCATTTCTCGTACACGCAAGGGACTGCGCGATAAATGAGGATGCGCCGAAAGCCGTCGGAAATGATTTCAAGATAGTATATACGCCGTTCCACGGAACGGGTTATAAGCTTGTTCCCGAAATACTTTCGAGAATAGGGCTTAAAAACGTCATAAGCGTTCCCGAACAGAGCACGCCCGACGGAATGTTCCCGACAGTCAAGAGTCCGAATCCCGAAAACCGCGAAGGATTTGCGCTCGCAATAGAGCTTGCAAAGCGCGAAAACGTCGATTTGATTATCGGAACAGACCCGGACGCGGACCGTGTCGGAGTCGTTGTAAGAAACAGCGAGGGCGAGTACGTAACGATAACGGGAAATCAGATGGGCGTTCTGCTTCTCGATTATATAATCGGTGCAAAAAAGCGCGCGGGAAAGCTCTCCGATAAGTCGTACGCAATCAAAACAATCGTTACAACGGAGATGGCGCGGCGCGTATGCGAGGAAAACGGCGTAACGCTCTTTGAAACATTCACGGGATTTAAATTCATAGCCGAGAAAATCGAAAAAGAGGGCAGCGACGGCTTCCTCATGGGATATGAGGAGTCTTACGGATATTTGATAGGCGATTTCTGCCGGGACAAGGATGCGGTAACCGCGTCGATGATGATAGCGGAAATGGCATCGTTCTATAAAACTCAGGGCAAAACGCTCTATGACGCATTATGCGCACTGTATGAGAAATACGGGGCATATTCGGAAAGAACGGTTAATGTGGTCATGCCGGGTTCATCGGGGCTTGCGAAAATGCGTGCGCTTATGGAAGAACTCAGGAACAACCCGCCTGCCGAGATAGCGGGCACGGGAGTAACCGAAGTGCGCGATTATCTTGCGGGAAAGACAAAGGACGGCAGAGAGCTTCCGCTCTCGGGTTCGGATGTTCTCTACTTCGTTTTGGAGGACAGCACTAAGTTCATTATACGTCCGTCCGGCACCGAGCCGAAAATCAAGGTGTATGTGCTCGCGGAGGGAAATGACCTTGAGGAGAGCAACGCCCGCGCAGAGAAATACGCCGCGGCGGCAAA